>NZ_DBJD01000005.1:0-19269 GCF_002297065.1 Treponema sp. UBA785
ATAACAAAAACGCGCGCCGGATTTATTGTTCCGGCAGGAGTCACCATCATCGGCAACGCCTTTGGAAGATGCGAAGCCGCGTTCAAAACCGCGACATATCCTGCAAGCGAAGTCTGTGAAGACTGAACGTCCATTTTCTGCGCAAGGGTAGTACGCGGAATCATCTCAAGCGAGACCGCCTGAATTCCGTTCTCCGCAAATCCGTTCAGCAAGTCTTTCTGATTGAAAGGGTCAAGATAGCTCAGATGAAGTGTGCCGCTTTTTATTCCGTTTATGCTTTCAGGCTTCATAATCCGCACGATTATTTCGCTGTCGCCGTACGCGCTTTCCTCGCTCTCCACAACAAAAGCTCCGGCAGCCCTGTAAGCCTCGTCGCTAAAACCGCTTTTCAAGCCCGCTCCAGACACAACCTTGATTTCAAATCCCATCGAAACAAGTTTTTTTACATCGTCGGGAATAAGAGAAACGCGTGTTTCTCTTTCGTCTTTTTCCCGGCAGACAAGAACTTTTTTCATAAAACTATGCACTCCTTTTTTTATTGGAATTTTTGCACAGCAAAAGCAAACTGCCAAAATGTGCTATTTTCTTTGAATAAACCATTTTAATTTTAAGGCTGAATTTAAAAACACGCAAATTTGAAGAGATAAAATTCGTGAGCTTAGCCCGGATCGGAACGGCGCGGAGCGTTCAAAAGGCGGAAAAATTTTCCGGCTTTTGAATGGAGCGCAAGCGGAACCGTGCAGAGCCGGTTAGAGCGAAAAATGTGCTCCAAAAATTTAAGAAAATAAAACTTTCGTAATTTGAGATTTGACTTTATAATTTTTATTATGGAAATAAATCAGAACATAGCAGAATACTATGATGAGTTATATCCTGTTACTGAAGAACAAAAAGTGTTTTATCAAAAAAAAATGATTCTGTTCAAAAAACCGGTTAAATTTTTGCAGATAGGCTGTGGTTCGGGGACTTTTGAACACAATCTTGCACGGGAAGGTTCGGACGTTACGGGAATTGAAACTTCTCAGGAACTTTTGGAAAGTGCAAACCGGAAAAGGCGGACTCAGTTAATGGCTGTCCGTTATTTTCAAATGTCGTCGCTAGAAATGACCCGTTTTTTAGGCAAAAATTTTTACAATATTATTTCGATTTTAAATGGCAGAATTGTTTTTACGCACGACAAAACTTTAATGAGAAAGTTTTTTTTTGATTGCCGGCAATTGGTTTCCGAAAATGGTCTTTTGATTCTTGAACTGCCAAATTTTGGAAATTATTCTGAACTTGAAAAAATTGAATTTCCAGTTCGGGAAAGCATTCGTTCGAATTTAAAGTCTGTAATTGAAAAACGCGGCGAAAATTTTTATCTTGAACAGGTTTTGACGAACAGCAATGACAAAAAACTAGTTGTAACGCAGAATGCGCCGGTTTACCTTTTAACAACTTCCGAAATTGAAAGTTTTGCGCTCGAAGCTGGCTTTTCTAAGGTTGAATTATACAGCGATTTTGCTGAAAATCCGTTTACAGAAAAAAGCCAGAGAGTTGTTGCTGTTGTAAGCTAGTTGATTTTCCAGCGGTTTGAATTTTCTTTTTCAAACCGTTTTGCTGGAATTTCGAGAATGCGGCCGTCTTCGCCGAGCATTTTTATCATTTTTGTGAGCGGATTTACATCTGTGATTTTGAATTGGGTTCCGTCGTAAAAAATATGAACACCTTCGTTTGGCAAGGTTTTTCTTGCTTCCGAATACCAGTTGAATTCATAGCTTAAGCAGCACAAAAGTCTTCCGCACTGTCCGCTGATTTTCATGGAATTTAGAGAAAGCCCCTGTTCTTTTGCCATTTTGATGGAAACTGGAGCGAGTTTGTCGCTTACGCAGTGGCAGCAGCAAGGTCTTCCGCAAACTCCAAGCCCGCCGGTAATTCTGGTTTCGTCGCGTACGCCAATCTGTCTTAATTCAATGCGCATTTTAAAAATGCTTACAAGGTCTTTTACAAGTTCGCGGAAATCTACGCGGTTTTCGCTCGAAAAAAAGAAAAGAGCCTTTGATTCTTCCAAAAGAAAGTGCACGGAAACAAGCTTCATATCGAGTTTGTGGAGAGCGACTTTTTCTCTGAACGTTTTGAATGCAGATTCTTCTTTTTCCGCAAGTTCTTCGTATTTTTTTAAATCTGCGTCTGCTGCTTTTCGTTCTACGGTTACAATGTCTGACGGTTTTATGCCGATTGGATGGTTTGCTTTTCCTAAAACTGTTGCGAGGTCTTTTCCGTAGCGTGTTGGAATTATGATGGCATCGCCTTTTTTTAGTTCTGGGAATTTTTTAGGAACAGAACAGTAAACGCCTTCGCTTGAATATTCCAATTTTGCAAGATAAAGCGGTTTTGGATAAATAAAATTTTCATTTGTTCCGCTGGTATTTTTGCGGATGTCCGAATCTTCCAATGCTGAAATATTTTCGTTTTCGTCATCTATATCGTTTTCAAAAATGTCACTCATTTTTTTCCTCCAGAATTTTAATCGGCAAGTAAATCTACGATCAGTCCGTTTAATTCTTCAATTTTTGCAAGTATATTCAGGTTTTTGCTGTGGTTGTAAATTATGTCGTTCGTAAGAGTTTCAAGTTTTTCGTTTATAACCTGAATTTGCACAAAATATGCCGGCTTTCCTGTTTTTGTGTCAATCAGCGGAAAACCTCGTTTTTTCCGTTTATAAATCAGAACTTCATAATTGTTTCTGGTTACATATTTCATAAAGTTGCTGAGTTTTTTCCGGTAATTTTCGATTTGCTCCAAACTTTGGTCTGAAGCGAGTTTGTCGCCGGCAAAGTCCAGTTCGTCTTTTAAAAAGACAACTGCCTCTTCAATTTCCATTCCCGCAAGTTCTATTGGAAGTCCTTCGCTTGCAAGATTGAATTCTTCTTGTTTTTTTTGAAGGGAATTTGCAAAAAGACTTTTTTTTGTCGTTGCTGTTTTTGAATTTTTACTGGCTTCTCTGGCTTTTTGTCTTGCGGCTTCCTGTGTTGCGGCAAAATAAAGGGACTGATTTTTTATTGCGTCGATTCCAGCCATCTAAATAACCTTGCTTCGAATTGCCTGCTGATCCAGATATTGTCTGCTAGAAGCTTTGAATTCATCTTCGTTGCTGAGAGAAATGCAATGTCCGTTAAAGATAACATCATCTTCAATTTGAAGGCTTTTTGTCATAATGTCGCCTATGACCACGGAATTTGAAAGCAGTTTGATTCCTTTTGGAGCGGTTATGTCGCCAAGAACAATTCCGCCAACAACAATTGATGAAGCTGTTATATTACCTTGAATTTTTGCACGTTCGCCAATTATTATGTTGCCTGGACTTTCGATTTTTCCTTTTATATCTCCATCAACTCGAATAAATCCATTTATTTTTATATCTCCTGAAACAAATGAACCAGGACCAATGAGCGTGTTGATTGAAATATCGTCGGAGGTGAATGCCATTTTATTTTGAAAGTTTTACGTTTACGTATTTTGCAGGATCTACTACGTCCGAACCAATGTGGATTTCGTAGTGAAGATGAGGACCTGTCGTAATTCCAGTGTTACCGATTGTGCCGATAATCTGTCTTTGTGAAACAAAGTCTCCTTTTTTTACGCGTGCTGTCTGCATATGGCAGTAACGTGTGTAAATTCCGTGTTTGTGCTTGATGATTACAAAGTTTCCAAAACTGAAATCATAACCTACAGAAACGACTTGTCCGTTTGCGGTAGCTACGATTGGGTCGCCGTTTCGCCATGTAGAAAGGTCAAGTCCTTTGTGGATATACCATTGGCCTGTAATCGGGTGCATATTCTGTCCAAAAGGCATGGAAACATGTCCGATTCCTCCGCGGATTGGCCAGATGTTTGGAATATCTGTAAAAAGTGTGCCCTGGCTTTCGAGCATTTTTCCAATTTGTTCGATTGGCTGAACCGCATTTTCAAGATAAGAATTCAACTGGCGGATATCTGTTGCTTCTCTTGTTGAGCCTGTAACCTGACTTTTTGTGTCAAAAAGCGAAGAAAGGTCGGAGTCGTTCATTGAAGCTTTTGAAACTGAGCTTGAACTGTCAATTCCAAGGAGCGAAAGAGACTGCGAAAGTGATGATTGAAAACGCTTTGCTGTCTGTAAGAGATTGTTGTTTTCATCCCGAAGCTCGTCAAGACTTGCAAGTGTCTGACGGTTTTCGTTCATTAAACGGCTGATTTCTGCGCTCGAACCGGCAGCCTGTCTGTTAAAATAAACAAAGGAAGAAATAATTCCTACTATAAGCACGATTCCAAAGCAGAGTGCAAAAACATTCGTCTGGAAATTTACGACTTTGCTTTGAGAATGTGGAACAATCATAATTGTAAGTCTGCTGTCGCAAATTTTGAAAAATTTAACAAAAAAGCGCCCAATCTTCGAAAAACCTGCTTTTAAAACAGACATAAAAGAAGAAGCGATGTTTTTTTCTAATTTTTTATAATGCCGAGTTTTAGCCATTTTTTCTCCGGTGATTGCAGTTCACCATAAATTACTGAAATATTTAGGAACAATAGTCTCCAAATATGCCATTAACATTTTATCATAACAAAGCGCTATGAATATGTCAATTTTAGCGCTGTTGTTGTGAAATAACGTCTTTTTAGTTGCTTGTAAAATGCAATTCTTTTTCAAGCCCCTTTAATTTGACAATATATAATTTCTCGTATATTCTATCGGTATAAATTAGTTTACAGATTACTTGTTTTTTTTGCGGGTGCTCTGTCATATCATTTTCTATTTCGGAAGAAAAAGCCATGCAATTTTTTGATACTCACGCTCACATCGGGCTTATTTACGATGATCCTATTGAACAGTTACGCGTTATTACTCAGGCACGCCTTGCCGGAGTTACACGCATCGTTTCTATCAATAATTCTCTGATTGACTTTAAGAAAGTTTACCAGACTTTAAAAGCGATTCCGGGAATTTATCATGCTGTCGGTGTTGCTCCATCTGAAGTTACAACTCCGGGAAAAGATTGGATTGATATTATTGAAGAAAGTCTTTCTTTGCCAAATGTTGTTGCTGTTGGCGAAACTGGTCTTGATTATTTTAAGCAGTTTGGCGACAAACGCACACAGATGGAGCTTTTTATTACTCAGCTTGAGCTTGCAGAAAAGCATCAGCTCCCTGTAATTATTCATAACCGTGATGCAGGAAAAGATATTTTTGATGTATTAAAGCACAGAATTCCTTCAAAAGGCGCAATTTTGCATTGTTATAGCGAAGATGCTCCTTTTGCAAAAAAATGTCTTGAAGCTGGATTTAACGTTTATTTTTCTTTTGCAGGAAATTTGACTTATCGCAACGCAAGAAATTTGCACGAAACGGTTTTGAATATTCCTCATGACAGAATTTTAATCGAAACAGAAAGCCCGTTCATGATTCCTGCCGAATTCCGCGAGAAAAAACGCACAATGCCGGCTTATTTGCCTTCAACTGCAAAATTCCTTGCAGAAATGCTGGAAGTTCCTCTGGAAGATTTGAGCAAGCAGCTTTGGACAAACAGCTGTAAAGTTTTCAATTTGCCGGAATAAATGAGCTCTCTTTATCATCCAGTTTCTATTGGTTCTCTCAATTTAGGCGGGAATGTTTTTCTTGCTCCTATGGCAGATTTTTCCGATGCAAGCTATCGAAGTATTTGTGCTGACTGCGGCATGGATTTTGGATATACGGAACTAATCAGTTCTGAAGCGCTTGTTCGGGATAATAAAAAAACTCTTGAGATGATGAGGCGTGCGCCGAACGAAAAGGCTTATGCCGTTCAGATTTTTGGTTCTTTGCCGGAAACCATGGCGCATGCGGCAGAAATTGTTCGAAAAGAAACTCGATGCGAATGTATTGATATAAATTGTGGTTGTCCGGTTCCTAAGGTTACAAAAACTGGAGCTGGAAGCGTTTTGACTCGTGAGCCGGAAAAACTTTACTTAATTACAAAAGCTGTTGTTCAGGCCGTGGATGTGCCGGTTTCTGTAAAAATTCGTACTGGCTGGGATTCAAAACACATAACTTTTAAGGAATGTGCTCAGGCGGCGATTGAAGCTGGGGCAAAGGCAATTACTTTGCATGGAAGAACAGCGGTTCAGGGTTATGGCGGAAGTGCCGATTGGAATTCAATCAAAGAACTTGTTGAGTATGTTAATGGAAGAATTTGTGTTTTTGGAAACGGCGACATAAAAACTCCGCAAGATGCTCAGCGCATGCTCACAGAAACAAAATGCGATGGAATAATGATTGGAAGAGCCGCTCAAGGAAATCCATTTATTTTTAAGCGGGTGCGGGAATATCTGACGGAAGGCACAGTTTCTGAAATTTCAATGTCAGAGAGTTTGGCAATGGGATTTAAGGAAATGCAGCTTTTGGTTGATTCAATCGGCGAAAAAGCAGCTTGCCTTAAAATGCGCGGCCGTTTTAGCAACTACATAAAAGGCTTTGACGGAGCAAAAGAACTTCGCTTAAAAGTTATTGCCTGTTCAACGCAAAATGAATTTAAAGAGGTTTTGCAGCAGTATCTGTAACGGCTAAATCAAAAAACTGTTTTTTCTTATGTTTTTGTCGGGTTGTAAAAAACTTTTTTTAAATTTAGAATAAATAGTTGTTATGGGGATTTTATCATTTTTAACTGACATTTTTGAATCAATTTTTATGCCCTCGTCCCCGGAAGTAAAGAAAAAACAGGCTTTGCATAAAATTGAACAGGAATTAAAGCTGATTCAGCCGGTGATTTTTAAAAACGGTTTTTTGCAGCCGAATTTTGCCGAGCTTTTTAGAATTCTTTTTGAAAATTCAAAAATTCTTGAAGAATTGCTTTCTCAGACAATTTGCAGCGCAGATATAAAACGAAAGACCTTTTATGAAGCTCAGCTTTTATTAACTGGATTTTCTGATATAAATCAGGAAAAACTCGAAAATCTTGGATTGGAAAAAAGAAAGCAGGAAGTTCTTGATTCGAATTTGCCAATGAGCAGGGTTTTTGAAAATCAAAGACATACTTTAGAATATCTTTTAAAAGAATTGAATTCACCGGAATTTTTTAAAATTGATGAAATTATTGCGTCCTTGCAGCAGTTGAACGACGTCTGTCAATTCAATTATTTGAATATAATTCATAATTTTGACCCGAATTATTCCGCTTTGATTTCTGGTTATAAGGCAGATTTTTTTGCCTGCGTTCCAGAGGCAATGGCAAATTCTCTATTAGATTTTTATTATCTTACGGCGCATTTTAAAATAACTTCAGCGCTCGGACGGGCAGTTGTCGCCTTGGCAGAAATACGCAGTGGCGGAAAAAAACTTGATTCTGCAAGTTCAGAAAAATATCTCGAAGCCTTAAAAAAAATGAATTCGGTTCTTGTAAAATTTCTTAAGCCCGAAATTCAATTAGAAGTGATTCGTCTCGCTAAAAAAGAACCAGAGCTTGTTCCTCAGACTGCAAGTTATAAACCTGGCTCGCGCTATCGTTTTGCAGATTTTATGAAAGAAAAATTTGTTTCCGACGAAACGAGAATTAAAACCGAAATTAAGGACAGCACGATTTCGACAGATTTAAAAAAACTTTTTGAAGAAAATCCGCTTGAAGAATTTTTTGCCTATAACAGCCAGAACAGTGCAAATATACGGTCTAATTGTACAAAATCATACGATTGGATTACACCTTTGCAGATTGAAAAAACGTTTGCAGTTCATTATTTTACGGATTCGATTCAAAATCTTCTTGAAGACATTGTAATTGAAGGCTTTTTTGAAAATCCGTCGATTAAAAAATCTTTTTCAGATGCGGTTTACGGCTGCGAAGAATGTGTAAAGGCTTTGGGAGAATTTGACAGCTCTTTTGAACGTGAAGGAAAAAACGATCAGGCAGTTATCGAAGGTTTTATCCGTGACGGTCAGCGCGATGCAGATTTTGTAAAAAAATTGGAAGCAACTGTCGATAATATAAATGCACAGGCTTATGAAACTGTTCAAAATTTTGCATCGCAGTTCTTTGATTTGTACAGACAGATTGGCGACCTTTTTATTGATTCAAAAAAAGTAAAGCCAGATTTATGTTCAAATATAAAAGTTTTGCTGGGCTCTTCACGAAACAGAGAAAATTCCAACAGGCTGGAAACTCAGCTGGAAAAGTGGGCAATTTTTCTTGAAATAATGAAGAATTACGTTATAGTTGGAGAGGTCGAAAGGAAATGAGTCAAAATTTATCACATTCAGAACTAACTCCAAATTTAAATCCCGAATATGCTGAAATTGTCAGTCAATATGAAAAGAAGATTTATGATTTAAAGACACTTCTGGAAATTTCTCGTTCGCTTTGTTCGACAATTGAATTTTCGCAGTTGATTGAGTCAATTCTCTATACTTGCATGGGACAGTTTAGGGTTTTGGGGGCCGGTGTTTTTGTTCCTGAGCCTTTGGATTCGGATTATTTTGTTTTGAACAGAAACTATAACGGTCTTGAACTTGATCCGAATGTAACTTATAAAATTTCAGTGTCTAATCCGCTCATAAATGTTATTACAAAAACTGACAGAGTTTTTACGATTGATGAATTAAAGGCGGAAGTTCCTGCCTATGCGGATTTGGAACCGATCTCTTCTTTAAAGCCGTCATTGATTGTTCCGCTTGTTCAAAAAAATCATCTTGACGGAATTTTGGTGCTTGGCGAAAAAATTTCTTTGCCTGAAGAGCAAGGCTACAGCTCGTACGAAAAAGAATTGATTTTGACAATTGCCTCTCTTGCTGCTGTTGCGATTTATAATTCAACTTTGCTCGAACGTTCTTCTACCGATATGATGACGCACTTAAAACTGAAATATTTTTTCTACAATGTGCTTACGGACAAGCTTGATGTTGCTATGACGCAAAATTTGCCGCTTGCTGTAATTATGTTCGATATTGATTTTTTTAAAAGATTTAATGACACTTACGGTCATGCCTGCGGAGATTATGTTTTGCAGACAGTTGCAAAAATTATACGCTCATGCATTCGTTCCTGCGATTTAGCAAGCCGTTACGGTGGAGAAGAATTCACCGTCATGCTGGACAAAACCGGAAAAGACGATGCAATGACTGTTGCAGAAAGAATCAGACAGCATGTTGAAGAGTATGATTTTTGTTACGAAAATCAGCATGTAAAAGTTACGATTTCGATAGGCGTTACGGTTTTTGATTCTGAAAAAAATCTTGTTTCTTCGCCAAAGCAGCTTGTTGATCAGGCTGACCAGGCTCTTTATGTTTCAAAACGCAGCGGAAGAAACCGGGTAACTTTTGCAGACGAGAGACTTATTTCCGAAATTAAAATTACTGAATAAAAAATATGGCATCGATAATACGAAAACCTTTTAAATACAGTTTTAAAAATGCAACGATAATAATCGTTCTTATAAATGCAGGAATTTTTTTGCTTGAAAAAATGTTTCCGCAAATTCAATATTTTTGTTCACTGAACGTCTATAACTGTTTTGTATACAAAATGTTTTGGCAGCCTTTTACTTATATGTTCATACACGGAAGTTTTACCCATGTTTTGTTTAATATGATTGGACTTTTTTGTTTTGGACTTGCGGTTGAAAAGGCGATTGGCACAAAAGAATTTGTTTTGATGTATCTTCTGATTGGTTTTGCAGGCGGAATTTTTTCTTTGGCGGTTTATTATTTTTTCGGACTGTACAAAGTTTTTTTGATGGGCGCCAGCGGAGCGGTTTACGGAATTTTGCTTGCTTATGCAATTCTTTTTCCAAGAAGCACAATTTTTATTTGGGGATTGATTCCAGTTCCTGCGCCGATTTTGGTTCTTTCTTATGCTCTGATTGAATTTTTTGAACAGTTTTTTTCGTTTAGGGACGGAGTTGCACATTCTGTTCATTTGGCAGGATTTGCATTTGCCTGGCTGTATTTTGTTGTAAGGTTTGGAATAAATCCGTTAAAAGTATGGAAAAACGCTTACCGATAATTTTGTTTTTTTCGATTTTTGTTTTTTTGAACGTGAATTTGAATTCAATTTTTGCCCAAAATTTAAATCAGGAGCGGAAAATTCAAATTCTTTTGTGGGCAGAAAAAGAAGCTTTTCCAGGTTTTGTCTGGAATGAAGAGGAAAAAAATCTTGATTTGGAAAAAAACGAAAACGTTCTTCCGGTAAACCGTTTAAAAAAAACTGCGCCTTTTTTTGTTCAAGGAATGCTTTACGGTTGGAAAGTTGAATATACTCCTTACGATAAAGCCCGCGGTGTTAAGGAATATTTGAATTTTGAGCCGGTTCAAGAGCTTACGCAAAGTGAATTAAATTCTATTCAATATAAAAATCCGGCTTTTAAAGATGACAGGCTTTATTGTCGTGTTGAATTTGAAAGAAGTGAATTTCAGCAGAATCTTTATAAATCGTGGCAAACTGTAAAAAATCCGAGAATTCGTGGTGTTGGCTATGGAAAACTTCAAGACGGTTTTGCCGGAATTGAGCAGGCCTGCGCAGAAGCAATAAAAAATGCAGTTCGGGAATATTGGCGCGCGCAAATTAAAAATAAACCAAAAGAAATAGAAAGCAGACTTTTAATCTGTTGTGCTCCGGTGATTGGCGTTGAGGCCGGTCGCTATCGTGTTATGCTTGATTTTTTTATGGAAACCGATAGAATATTAAATTACGAAATGTTTTGAAGCATAAAATTATCGGGGGTTGGGGAGGAATTTAATAATGAAAAAAATTTGTGCCATTGCAGCAGCAGTATTTTGTTTTTCTGCCGTTGCATTTGCAGACGAAATTGACGATCTTTTAAAACCTAAGCCGGATAACGGAATTGAAACAATTATTCCGGAAGACCAGCATGTTACAAATAAAACCGCTAAGGTTGAGCTACAGTATACTCCGCTTACTGACGAAGTACGCTTGTTCTATACTTGCCATGCAGTAGCTTTTGATCAGGGCGAGGCAATGAATACAGCGCTTGCTGTTTTGAAAGATTTTCAGGATCAGCACGATGAATATTACGGATATAAATATATGAAACGCGATACCGTAAAATACTACAAAGACGAAAAAACAGGCTTTAAGTGGGCTATGTATCAGTCTTTTGTTAGGTTTCAGCGTTAAATAAAAAACAAATTTTTGTCAGAAATATGAGCTGGATTCCAAACGGAAACTGGCTCAAATTTTTTATACCGGCGTTGCTGGAAAATGGAATTAAAAATGGATATTCAGAATATTATTAAAAATCTTCACCCACTCGAAATTAAAGTTCTCTTAAAATATACAGAAAAAGATGAATTGAGTTCAGAAAAACTTCAGAAAGAACTTGGCTACAAAGAAGGTCATGCCAATCAGGCTTTTAGCTGGCTTGGCGGAAAAGAACTTTTAAACGTTGAGCGCCGTATTCCACATACTTTTTACGAAATTACAGATTTGGGGCGCAATTTTGCAGAAAATGGCACTCCAGAAGAAAAAATCATTGCATACGTAAAAGACAATGGAGCAAAAACTCTGCCGGAAATTGCAGCTGGAATTGGTCTTGAACAGAGAGATGTTGGTTCTGCCTTTGGTCCGCTTTCAAAAGATGGCGTTTTAAAAATGAATGCCGAAAAAAAAGCCGAATATACAGGTGCTCAGACTCCTGCAAGAATTACGCTTGCCCGCGAAGTTCTTAAAAAGGCGGCTGGAGCAGAAAACGGCCAGTTGGAAAGCGCTTCTTTGTCCGAAGAAGAAAAAACTGCAATTGCATCTTACGCAAAAAAACGTGGTGCGGCCGACAGTGCTTTTAAAATCATTGAACGCGAAACCGTAATTTATAAATTTACTCCGGCGATTGGCGAAGTTGTTGAGGCTCTCAAAAAAGCAGGAATTACTGGAAACGAAATTGGAGAACTTACTCCAAAAATGCTTGAAACAGGCGATTGGAAAAAAGGCACATTCCGCGGTTATAACATTGCAATTCCGCCGGCACGCATTATTCCTGGACGCACAAACCCTTATGTGCAGTTTCTTGAACATGTAAAAGACAAATTATGTTCTCTTGGTTTTGAAGAATATGACGGTCCGCTTGTAGAAACAGAATTCTGGAATGGCGATGCGCTTTTTATGCCTCAGTTCCACGCTGCCCGCGATATTCACGATGTTTACCGTATAAAAAATCCGACACATGCAAAATCAATAGAAGAGCCTTGGCTTTCAAACGTTGCCGAAACTCACAAAAACGGCGGAAACACAGGAAGCCGTGGCTGGAATTATGATTTTGACCACGAATTTACACGCCGTTTAGTTTTGCGTTCGCAGGGAACCGTTCTTTCGGCTCATCAGTTGCACAAAGCAAAAGTTCCGGGAAAATATTTTGGTATTGCCCGCTGTTTCCGCTATGACAAGGTTGATGCAACTCATCTTTCTGACTTTTACCAGACAGAAGGAATTATTGCCGGAAATGATGTGAATTTGCGCACTTTGCTCGGTATGCTTGAAATGTTTGCAAAAGAAGTTGCCGGCGCAACAGAAGTTAAATATGTTCCGGGATACTTTCCGTTTACAGAACCGTCAGTAGAAGTTCATATCAAGCACCCTGTTTTGGGCTGGTTTGAACTTGGCGGAGCAGGAATTTTTAGACCAGAAGTAACAAAAGCTCAGGGACTTGACTGTCCAGTTCTTGCCTGGGGAATGGGAATTGACCGTATGGCTCTCATGGCGCTGGGATTGAACGATTTGCGAGAACTTTTCAGCGAAGATATAGAAGAAGTTCGTTTAAGAAAAGCAAAATTCTAGGTAAATTGAGAAGACTGCCCGGCTCGGACAGTCTTTTTTTATTTTGCGTACTGCAAAAGGCTGAATTCGAGGGCTTTTTGGCAAATTCCGGTTTCGCCGTTTTTGCAATAAGCGGTTACAAAGGGGCGTCCTATTAAAATTTTATCAGCACCGAAAGCCATGGCTGTTGCTACGTCGAGGGCTGTGCGGATTCCGCCGTCTACCCAGATTTTTTTTGTGTAATTTTTTAGTTCTTCGCCGTGATTTTGCAAAAACTCGGCAGTTGAGCCGATTTTGGTTTGAATGCGTCCGCCATGGTTTGAAATGTAAGCGGCATCTGGTTTGACATGTTTAACGATTTCTATTCCGTCTTTGTCAAAAATGCCTTTTAAAACGAAAGGAATGTCTTTTGAGTGCAAGAATTTTTTTATTTCCTGTAGCTGCAAAGCAGATTTTTTTTCGAGCGGAACAAGATTTTGCATTGTTGCAATGTTGTAAGAATCTATGTCGATTCCGATTGATTTTGCAAACGGCAGAACCATTTCGATATGTTCAAAAATTTTTTTGTTTTGAAAAGGTTTTATAAAGAAATTTGCCTTTGCATTTTTGTCGGTCTTTTGAATTTTTTTTATGGCCTGCAGGCCGAATTTGATTTTGTCGTCTGGAAATCCATCTCCTGCGCAAAGTTCAATGCCGCTTTTATGGATTGCTGAAAAAATCGAGCTGTAATATTCTTCTTCGCTGGAAAAACCGATGTTTTCGACTGCTCCAGTGATTGGCGCAAAGGCAATTTGAGGAATTCGTTCGTTTACTGGGCGTTCAATAAAATTTATAAAGACGAGAGGATTTTCTTTGCGGAGAACTTCCCATCCGTCGCAGTTGAGACGAAAATTTATGTTCCGGTTTACGCCGCCCATGCCTGGAAGCTGGTCGATGCAGCCTGTTCCGTTGCAAATTGTGCAAAAGTGGCACTTAAATTTGTTCATTTTAGAAGAATTATAAGATAAATGAACAAATTGTAATATAGATTATAGAAGGTTTTGTAAAAACTGGACAAAAAGGCGCGAAAAGTGAATGAGCTTTTTGCGGAAGTTTTACCCCGGATTGTAACGGCGCTAGTTGCGCAGCAATGGAGCGAAAGCGGAACCGTGAAAAGCCGGACGCGGTCGGAAAAATTTGGTCTGAATTTTTAAAATTGGAAATTTTCCAGCTTTTTTAGGTTCAAAATCATTCTAAACTTCGGTTTTTTTTGGCCGATAAATAAAAAGTAACTTTAACTGAAAATTCTCGTGGAGTTTTTTGATGAATAAAAATTTGAAAATTTCGGCGGTTGCCGGATTTATTCTTTATGCCATTGCCGCTTTTTTCTGTATTTCGCTTTTATTTGTGCTTTTGGATTTTTGCGGACTCGAGACGGCGCGTTTTTCTGCTTTGTGGCGTTTTGGAAAACTTTTTACAGGAGTTTACGGAATTTGTTCAGTTTTAATTCCTCTGTTTTTGCTGGTTGCCGCTTTTGAATGTTTTATGCGTTCTTGGCACGTGCGAAACGGCGTTGTGCTTGCAGGTTCGGTGATTCCGTTTTTTACTCTTGATGCGGTTGAACATATTTGCCGGATGCTTATTGCGGAAAATTCGGGCGACGTGCTTGTAATGAAACTTTTGGTTGCGCTTGTGACTGGAGCGATTATTGTCGTTGTCGAATATCTGGTTCTTTCGATGATTGGCGATGTTATTGAAAACGCTGGAAAAAAAGAGAAAGAAATTGATTTTGACGAGAATTCTGATGAATTTGGCGAAATTGAAGAATTTGCTCAAAAAGACGAAAATTCTGGTTTGGCGGCTGAAAATTTTGACGCAGAAAAGGCCATTTTTGGCGAAAAATCGGGCGAAGTTCAAAAAAATGCGGAAAACAAAGAAATTGAGCCGAAAAATAACGAACAAAATGTAGAAATTGAAAGTTTTGGGGACGAGCCGGAAAAAGAAAAAAATGTTGGCCTTGAAATTCCAAAAAATTTGGAAAGCGGAGAAAAAAATGAGCTTGAAGCCGGCGAAAAATCAGAAATTGAAGAAAATCCTTTTGAACATATTTTTGATGAGCAGGATGAAAATGAGGCTCAAAAACTAAAAGAAGATTCCGAAAAGAATGAAGAAAATTCTTTTGAACTTATCGAAGAAGAAATTCCTGTAAGCGATGAAGATTTTGATTTGCCGGATTTGACTGATGATTTTATGAACGACTCTGACGAAACCGAAATTTCGGATTCTTTGGATGCGGATTTTTTGGAAAATTCTGACGGCGAAATTTTGAAAACTCCGGAAATTGGAGCTACTAACGAAGACGGCGAATTGGAAAATCAGCCTTTTGAAGATTTTGATTATTCTTCGGAACAAAAAAATGAAGAAGAAGTGGAAGGCGAAATTCTTTCGGATGAAAGCGAAACTGAAATTTTAGATGATGTAAAAGATTACTTTGATGCTGATGATGCTGAGATTTTTGATGGCGATGAAGATTTTGCGGAAGACAAAGCTGAACCGGAAGATGGATTAGAGCTGGAAAACGAATTTGAAGTTCAGGACGGAATTGAGCCGGAAACAGAAACTGAATTTGCGGAAGGCGAAACTGAAAATCTGCCGGTAATGCCAAAAATTCCGGAAACAGAAGAAAGCTTTGAGAACGAAAGTGCCGGTTTTGCGGAAAATGAGCCTGAAAATGAAGGTGAAAGTTCTGAGGACGATACTGGTTTTGAAGACGATTTTGACAAAGACGATGATGACGGTTTTGGCAACGATAATTTGGATTGCGAAAACGGAGACGACGACCTTTCAAGCTTTGTTGAGCAGAGAAACAACAGTTTTGCCTCGATTTTTGCAAAAATGGACAGTGACGCTAAAAAAAATCCAATGATTGCGCAGAAAACTTCTGATTTTGAAACTCAGCCTGAGCAAAAAAATGAAGAATTATCGCAAAATGCGGAAAAAGCGGACGATGACGATTTTGACAGCACGTTTTCGGATTTTGAATTTAATCCGACGGCAAAGCCTGTTGTAGACAGTAACGGTGTGCCGTTTGAAAAAAAGAATTCAATTCTCCGCGAAGAACAAGCTTCTCCTGCAAAAAATTCTTCTGCCTTGTCGGCCCGGACTTCTGCTCTGGCAGTTGCAAAAACTCAGCCAGAAGATGCAGTTGAAAGCGAAAATGTTCAGCCAGAAAAACCGCAGCCAAAGCTCAGAATTGCAGATTATAAAATTCCAGTTGAAGGAATTTTGCAAAAATATGATAACGGCGAATATTGGATTGTAGATGACGAGACAAAGAAAAAAGCTACCGACTTGGCTCAGACTCTTGCTGAATTCAATATTGAAGTGAAGGTTACAGGAATCCGAAAAGGACCTGTTGTAACGATGTTTGAAATTCTTCCGGCTCCTGGCGTAAATGTAAACAAAATCCGCTCCTTGCAGGACAATATTGCGCTTAGGCTTGCTGCAACTTCTGTCCGCATAGTTTCGCCAATTCCGGGAAAATCGGCAGTTGGAATCGAAATTCCGAACAAAAATCGCGCAGTTGTAAGTTTCCGTGAAATTATGGAACAGAAAAATCCGGCTTTTGAGAAGATGGCGATTCCTGTAATTTTGGGAAAAGATATTTCCGGCGAGCCTCGTTTAATCGATCTTGCAAAAACTCCGCATCTTCTGATTGCGGGTTCAACCGGTTCTGGAAAATCGGTTTGTGTAAATTCGCTTATTCTTTCGATTTTGTACAAACGCAATCCTAATCAGGTAAAATTGATTTTGATTGACCCGAAAGTCGTAGAATTAAAACTTTACAACGATATTCCGCATCTTTTAACTCCTGTAATTACCGAGCCAAAAAAGGCATTGCAGTCGCTTCAGTATTGTCTTTGCGAAATGGAACGCCGATATGCGCTTTTGGATAACATGGGAGTGCGCGATATTTCAAATTTTAACCGACGCATAGAAGAACGGCATCTCATGCAGGAAAAACTGCCATATATCGTAGTAATTATTGATGAATTTGCAGATTTGATGGCAACAACAGGCCGCGAACTTGAATCAATAGTTGCACGGCTTACGGCAATGTCGCGTGCAGTTGGAATTCATCTTGTTCTGGCAACTCAGCGACCGTCAGTAAACGTAATCACCGGTCTTATAAAAGCAAATATTCCAAGCCGAATTGCATTTATGGTTGCAAGCCGTACGGATTCAAACATCATTATTGACCAGATTGGAGCCGAAAAACTTTTGGGAAAAGGCGATATGCTTTATGCCAGCGCAACAGATCCATTCCCAGTGCGAATTCAGGGAACTTTAGTTAGCGATGACGAAGTTGAAAAAGTCGTGGATTATGTAAAACAGTATGGAGAGCCAGATTATATTGACGATGAAATTTTTGTTGAAGATGACGAAGAAGAGAATGACGGAAATTTGGGACTCTTTGGCGAAGGCGATGATCCTCTTTACGACAAGGCGCTAGAAATTGTTGTGCAGTCAGGAAAAGCAAGTGCCTCATATCTTCAGCGCAGACTCAAAATCGGTTATAACCGTGCAGCCCGCCTCGTAGAAGAAATGGAAGAACGAGGAATCGTAGGCCCTCAAAACGGCTCAAAACCGCGCGAAGTAATCTATGTTCCATAAAATTTGGAGCATCGTGCAAAGAAAATTCTTGTTCATTGAAAAATCATTAACACTATGTTATTGTTCTTTTTAGAAATCGCAGTATTAAAAAATCTGCTTTTCTGAGGAGAAAGAGAATGATAAGAGTTTTTAAACAAAATCTCGGAAAGGGCTTATTAGTAAGTCTTATGGTTATGCTGTTGACTTGTACAGCATTTGTTTCTTGTAAAAATGATGATGACGAGGGGGGGGGGAGCTCTAATTCAGTTACTGTAAAAGATACCAGCACTGTTACAAATGAAGATGGCTCTGTAACTACAACAGAAGTCATGTCTGACGGCTCTACAGTAACAACAACAGTCAAGAAAGATGAAAACGGAAACGTTGTTGAGACTGTAAAAGTTACAGAAACCGCTGACGGAAAAGTTACAACAGAAACAACCGATGCAAGCGGCCAAACTACAACTTCAACAAGCACAAAAGATTATTCAAAGTATATCGAAGAAGGAATTACTGCTGTTGAAAACGCAAAGTTTGACTTGGCAATTACAAAATTCAACCAGGCATATACAATAGAAGCCAATGACGAGACACGCGTTTACTCGGCTCTTGCAAGCCTTGCCTCAATAAGCACAAAACAGGCTACAGCAGACTTTGTTAAAAAACACCTGGGTATTACAAATTATCCTGCGACAATGAATGCTCTTTTTAGTCCCGACTGGCTTGAAGCGACAGAATATATTAAGTATGAGGATGAGAATTGGATTTCTGGATATGCAAATTTTAACAAGTCTAATTCTGGCTATTATTACAAGGCAACTATAACTCCTGCATCTGAATACTCTTCAAATACTGTTTCTTATTGGAATATCTATAAAAAAGCAACAATAGAAGGTACGACTTTTTATCCAAGCCTCGGCAATCTTGCGTATTATGAGAAAGACACAAAAGGCTCTTCATCATATTCTCAGTATTATACTTACACGCTTGACGAGAACGGCGAATATTATGTGTATATTGGGAATCTTTCAGACGAAAGCCTTGCTTCTTATCAGTCATATAGCAGCAGTAGTTGGGATGGAGTTGACTACACATATTATAAAAAGGCTATGTTCCCGACACTTTCTGTTCCGGAATGGTTCAAGAATTCAAAGTTTAGTAACTACTTTGGAGAGCTTCTTCTTGCAAATATCTTGAATGGAAATTCAAACGGATTGAACGATGCTCTTGATGATTTGTACAATGTTTTGTTCAGCTCAGAATATGAAGATGCCTGCAAAAAAATCGATGCAGTTACAGGAAGTGTTAAAATTCCTAGCCGCGTAATCGAGGATTTTGGTCTTACAGAAATTGTCGGAGACACAAGCGTAAAACTTGGAAAGGCAGAGCTTGCCCTTATAAAGACCTCATTCAATATTCTGAAGTCGACAGTTGAGTACGCGCAGTCATACAATTTGAACAGCGACCTTTCATTCCTTAAATTCGACTGGGCAGACAAAGACGCTGCAATGAAAGTCTTTGAAAAATATTTGCAATATGACGCTAGCATAGACCCGCTTGCAAACGGATTTATGAGCCAGAGAAGCACTGAAAAAATGGCGGCCTCAAAAGAGCACTTTGCGTCTGCTGTAAGCGACTTGATTGCAGCCTATGACGACATTCTTGCAAATGCGGCAGACTACGGCTATCCGACAGCTTTGACCGATGTTCTTAACGAATACAAAGTTTTGCGTGAAGGCGCCGTTCAGTTGCAAGCCGCAATTACAGATGGCGGAAAATTCTATATTCCGGAAACTGACGGCCTGCCGGCTTCTTGGCCTGCAAGCGGCTCATTGTATATCGACATTGGAAAACTTTTTGATGCAAGCAACTTTGCGCTGAAGAATTTTAT
>NZ_DBJD01000001.1:0-4945 GCF_002297065.1 Treponema sp. UBA785
TTTTATAACGGCTAGTTTTATAACTGTTTTTTAGTTTGACTTTGGCAAGATGAATGTTAGGCTTTAAAAGTAACGCGAGGTTCATCTTATGGGTATTTTTCTTCAGGCTTTGGTAAATGGAATTCTGATAGGTGGATTTTATTCACTGATGGGTATGGGGCAGAACGTTATTTTTGGTGTTATGAAAATCATCAACTTCTGTCATGGCGAAATGCTGATGGTCGGTATGTATCTGACTTTTGTTTTTTCGCAGCTTGGCATTGATCCTTATGCCGCGCTTCCGCTTGTTGCCCTTTGCACTTTTGGCATTGGCGCTTTGGTTCAGCACTTTCTTATTACGCCGTCGCTCGGCACGCATAGTTTTACTAACTTGCTGTTTTTGACGGTTGGTCTTGGACTTTTGTACCAGAATGTTGCTCTTGTAATCTTTTCTTCGCTTAACCGGACTATTGTTACTCCTTATTCGGGAATTACAATTCATCTTGGACCGGTTTCGATTCTTCTTCCTAAGCTTGTAAGCTTGTGCGCGCTGATTGTAATTACTGTTGGGCTTTTTGTTTTCCTTAAACATTCGACAATGGGAAAAATGATTCGCGCTGTTTCGCAGAACTCGGTTGGCGCGGAAGTTGTCGGTATTCCTGTTAAAAAAATCTACATTTTTACTTACGGTCTTGGCTGCGCGCTTGCCGGAATTGCCGGAGACTTGCTTACTCTGTTCTATGTAATAAATCCGACGGTTGGCGGCCAGTTTAGCTTTAAGGCGCTGATTGTTGTTGTTGTCGGCGGTTTTGGTTCGATTCAAGGCGCGTGCATTGCCGGTATCTGTCTTGGGCTTATGGAAACAATGAGCAGTCTTATTATTGGACCGACTTACCGCGATTTGACCGTGTTTGTTGCGTTCATAATTATTCTTGTTGTTCGCCAGATTATTATTTTAAGACGACGATAGTTTTTTGCTGGTTTAATTTTGATTTTTTGGGGGACAGATAATATGTTTGATTTAACGACTACTTATAAAAAAAGACGGGCGGCTTTGCTTGGTGTTTTTATGCTGGTTTTGGTTTTG
The DNA here is from genome assembly GCF_002297065.1 of Treponema sp. UBA785. Taxonomy (NCBI): domain Bacteria; kingdom Pseudomonadati; phylum Spirochaetota; class Spirochaetia; order Treponematales; family Treponemataceae; genus Treponema; species Treponema sp. UBA785. The sequence continues at coordinate 1,067 of NZ_DBJD01000001.1, forward strand.
CTGCCGATTGTCTTTGCTGGCAATCCGTATCTTGTAAATGTTTTTATAGTTATTTTCTATACTACGACAATGTCTTTGGCGTGGAATTTGCTCGGCGGTATGACTGGCCAAAATTCTCTTGGACACGCCGCGTATATGGGTCTTGGCGCTTATGTTGCCTGTCTGTTTATGACAAAAAGCGGTATGAATCCGTGGGTTGCGATTCCTATTGCAATGATTTTTGTCGGTCTAATTGCAGGTATTGTTTTTTATCCGTGCTTTTTGCTCCGCGGTCCGTATTTTACTTTGGTTTCGATTGCGTTTGGCGAGACAATCAGGCAGTTTATGCTTAACTGGGAGTTTGCCGGAAAAGCAATGGGCATTCCGCTTCCGTACGGAGAGTCTTCTTTTGCGCAGTTTAGGTTTCATTCAAAAACGCCTTATTATTACATTGCCTTGCTTATGGTGATCGGCGTTTATCTGATTATGAAAAAAATCAACAGAAGCAAGCTTGGTTTTGCACTAAAAACTATCCGCGAAGATGAGGATGTTGCAAATGCGATTGGTATAAACCCAATGAAATATAAAGTTATTGCGCTTGTAATTTCTGCTATGATTGCCGCAATGGTTGGCTGTTTTTATGCAAATTACAACCGTTATATTGACTGCGACCTTATGCTTCAGTCTTTCTCTACAGAATTTATTCTTCCTGCGGTAATCGGCGGCGCTGCTTTTGTTGAAGGTCCGCTTGTTGGCGGAATTATTCTTCTTACTTTGAGTGAATGGCTCAGAAATAAATTTGGCGGTATTTTGCCGGGAATCAACCTTATTCTTTATGCAATTACCTTGCTTTGTATTATTCGCTTTAGGCCGGTTGGAATTTTGGGCTGGTATTCGAAGAGCAGAGTAAAAGAATGGATTGATGTTAAGATTTTTGGAAAAAAAGCAGGGGAGGAAGCGTGATAAAAGTGCGTTTGTGCGTTTTATCACTTCTAAGGAGCAGCAAATGAGCGATACACCAATTATCAAAGTAGAACATATTTCAAAAAACTTCCGTGGTCTTCGTGCAGTAAATGATCTTTCCCTTGAAATCGAAGAAGGCAAAATTACTGGAATGATTGGTCCGAACGGCGCCGGAAAATCAACAACTTTTAATATGATTTGCGGATATTATCCGCCGTCAGAAGGACATATTTTTTACAAAGGGCGGGATATTACCGATTGCAAGCCTTTTAACTATACTGATATGGGAATTGCAAGAACTTTCCAGATTATGAAGCCTCTTTCGACGCTTTCTGTTTTGGACAACATTGTGCCGAGCGCTTTTTTTGGAAAAGACAAGGCAAAAAATTTGGCGGAAGCTAAAGATATTGCGGAAGAAGTCTTGGAATTTACAGGCCTTTATTCAAAGCGCAATGCAATTGCCGGAGAAATGGGAACTCCAGACCAAAAACGTCTGGAAATGGCGCGTGCCCTGGCAACAAGACCGGAAATGCTTTTTTTGGACGAGGTTATGGCCGGTTTGAACCCTGCCGAAACTGATCAGGCGATTGAGCTGATTCACAAAATTAACGAAAGCGGAATAACTGTGTTTTTGATTGAGCATATTATGAAAGCTGTCGTAAATCTTTGCGAAAAAGTTATTGTTTTGCACCATGGAGAAAAAATTGCCGAAGGTACGCCTTTGCAGGTAATGAATGATCCGTATGTAATTGAAGTTTATCTTGGAAAAAAGGGAAAATAGTTTATGCTTAAAGTTAATAATCTTTGTGCCGGATACGGCAAAGTTCAGGTTTTGTGGAACATTTCTCTTGAAGTAAAGGACGGACAGGTTGTTGCTGTGCTTGGTTCAAATGGCGCTGGAAAGACAACGACTGTCCGCACAATTACCGGAATGGTAAAGGCAAGCAGCGGTTCTGTTATTTTTAACGGAGAAGAGCTTGCTGACCGTTCTAGCCGTTTTATTTTGGATCAGGGAATTATTCAGGTTCCGGAAGGAAGGCAGCTTTTTACCGGAATGACGGTTTACGAAAATCTGGAAATGGGCGCATACAGCAAGGAAGCAAAGGCAAAATTTGCCGAAACTGAAGAATTTGTTTACGAAGCGTTTCCAAAACTGAAGGAACGCCGCAAGCAGATTACAGGAACTCTTTCTGGCGGTGAACAGCAGATGGTTGCAGTTGCGCGCGCGTTGGCCGGTCTTCCAAAGCTTTTGATTTTGGACGAGCCGTCGCTTGGTCTTGCTCCAAATATTGTTGATGATATTCTGGAAATTGCAGTTCATCTTGCCAGAGAAAAAAATATCGGTATTTTGCTTGTCGAGCAGGATATTACAAAAGCGCTTGCTGTTTCTGATTACGGCTATGTAATCGAAAACGGTCATGTTGTTTTGGAGCAGACGGCAGAAGAGCTCGAAAAAAATGAGCATGTAAAAAAAGCATATCTTGGCATTTAAGGTTAAAGACCTTTAACATAAGAATATTGTAAACGAGTTGAAGAAGGAGGACTCTTTTATGAAAAAAATTACAAAAGTTTTGACAGGAGCTGCTCTTATTGCAGCGGCTGTGTTTACAGTTGGTTGTGAAAAAAAATCTGCTGAAGCACAGACAATCAAAATTGGCGCAATGTACGCGCTTTCTGGAGATAAGGCGGCAATTGGAAACAATATTATGCGCGGTGTTGATTTTGCTGTTGATATGATTAACGCTCAGGGCGGTGTAAATGGACGCAAAATCGAAATTGTCCGTGGCGATACTCAGGGTGACCCAAAAGTTGGCCGTTCTGTTGCTGAACGCCTTGTAACTCAGGATAAAGTTAATGCAATTCTTGGTTGCCACCAGTCAACAATTACAGCAATTGCGGCTCAGGTTTGTGAACAGTATAAAATTCCAGAAATTACTGCAATTTCGACAGTAGACAACCTTTCTAGCCAGGGACTCGAATATTTCTTCCGTATGTGTCCTACAAACACAGACTATGTAGAAGACCAGTATCTTTACCTCAAAGATTTGGAAGATAAAAAAGGCGTTCCTATGAAGAACATTGCAATTTTTGCAGATAACTCAAACATTGGACAGGAACTTATCCGTTGTTCAAGAATTCTCGCTCCAAAATACGGATTTAACATTGTAGCAGAAGTTCAGTATTCGGGCGGAACAACAGATTTGACATCTGAAGTTTTGAAAATCCGCAACGCTAAGCCAGATGCAGTTCTTTGTGAATCTTACATTGCAGATGCAATTCTCTTTACAAAAACACTTACAGAACAGAACGCTCATCCGCCTGTAATTGTTGCAAAAGCAAACGGATTTGCTGATCCTTCATTTATTCCTGCGACACCTGGAATTTCAAACGGAATCGCTTCTGTAGTTGAATTTTCTGCTGACTTCCCGAAAGGAAAAGAAATCAATGATAAATTCAAGGCAAAATATGGCGTAGATATGAACGGACATTCTGCCGAATCATTTACTGCAATCTGGATTTTGAAAACAGCATTTGAACAGGCGGGTTCAACAGACGGAACAAAAGTTCGCGACGCTCTCGCAAGTATGCATATCGTTGGACAGTTCCCAAATGGTCCAAAAATCATTCTTCCATATAACGAAATCAAGTTTGGAGATGAAGTTATCGACGGTGTAAAACATCATCACAATAACATTCCTGCGACAGTTGCTATTGCTCAGATTCAGAACGGAGAATGGGCAACAGTATGGCCATTTGAAGAAGCCGCTGCCGATGTTCAGTATCCAGCTCCTTTAAAATAAAAACAAATTACAAATTAACAAAAAATGACCGATAAATAAGGTCAGAACGAGGCTGGCGGTTTTAAAAACTGCCAGCTTTTTTTATAAATAGTCCGGATTTCGAATTTAAAAAAGAACAGTTATCTATGAGTTGTTT
>NZ_DBJD01000001.1:5019-8896 GCF_002297065.1 Treponema sp. UBA785
CGATAATGACAAGGTAGCTAGCATGATAATGACAAAATGACAAGCCTGATAACGACAGTCCGCTTTATGTCATTCCCTTGCTTGACAAGGGAATCTCTTGATGACATTAAACTATAAAACTCGGAGATTGGGCTAAATAAAATTTTATCAACTTGAAAAAAAATTTCCAAAAATGCTATTTTTATTGATTTTATGCAGTTTGTTGATTTTCATACGCACCTGGATTTATACAAAAACCAAAATGAACTTTTTGAACAGCTTTCTTCTTATTGCGGAACAATTGTTGCGGCTTCGGTAGACCTTGATTCTTATAAAAAAAATTGCCAGATTGCTCAAAAAGCCAAAGCCTTGGGTTTTAAGGCAAATATAATTGCAACCTTGGGAATTCATCCGGAAAAAGTGCTTTTAGAAAAAGAAAAGCTTTGTGAATACGAGAAATTTTTAAAAGAATCTCATATTATTGGCGAAATCGGAATGGATTTTTGCTGGTACAAAGAAGCGGCGCCTGTGGCGCAGGAAGAAGTCTTGAGATTTTTTCTTGAACACTGCAATCAGGAAAAAAAATATTGCGTGATTCATACAACGGACGCCGAAGAAAAAATCTGTAGAATTTTGGAAGAATATCCTTTTGCAAAGCCGGTTATTCATTGGTATGACGGCCCGGAAGAAATCTATAAGGAATTTGTCAGTCGAAATTATATGCAGACTTTTGGCTGCGAAACTATACGCTCAAAGCATATTCAAAAACTTTTGGAGCAAACTCCGCTGAATTTGATTTTGGCAGAAACCGACAATCCTGATTCTGAAAGGTGGCTTGGCGGAACAGACAGTTCGGTTTTTTTAATAAAGAGAATTTACAAAGATATTGCAGAAGTTCTTGGGCTTAAAATAGAAAAAATCGCCAAAACTATAAATGAAAATTCTGAAAAAATTCTGGAAGACTTTGAGGCAAAACTTTAAGAGAAAGGGCAGTGGCGCAGAGAAGGACAGTTTTTTCTTCGCTATAAATTCTAAAAATCAAGACCTGATGAATTGCTGTCAAACATCTTCTTGTACGGAATAACAAGCTCATCGCCTTTTTGAACTAAATATGGACTTATAAACTGAGGGTCGTCCAGTATTTTTTGCGCTTCGATTGCGATTTTCTGGTCTTCGCGCTGAACGTATGCATTTTTTAAGTCTGAAAAAACAGTAAATGCATCTCGAATTCGGTAAATCAACGAAGAATAGTTTTCGTCGGCAAAAAATTGAATTTTTGTTCTATATGTATTGTAAGAAGCGGCATTGTAAGCGTTATTTGTGGTTTCGCCAGTCTGCGGATTTTTTATAATTCCCTTTAATTCGATAAACGGCTGTTCTTCGTGCCAATCAGAAATATAGACAGAATCTTTGTCGTTGAGAATATAATTTTTGTCTATGTCTGATTTTGCAAGATATGTGATTTTTTGTATTTTTTCGTCTTCTTCGCTTATGCGGATAAGGCGGATTTTTGTGAGATTTGCGGTTTTTGTTGTGCCATGGGCATAGGAACTGATTAAATCGCTAAGATTTTCGTTTGCCAAAAGTTCATAAGTGCCTTCGCGTTCTACTGCGCCGGAGATTGAAACTTTGCGGTTGCGCCGGAAAAATTCGATTGTGTCGCCTGGACGCAAATATGGATCTTGCGAAAAATCGCCGTTGCGCCTTGCCTTAAATAAATCACAGATTTTTGATTTGCCATTTTGGCTTGTTATTTTTATGTTTCGGGTTGAGGATTGTTCTGTAAGTCCTGCTTTGGCGGCAATTGCAGAAAGCCTTGTCAAAGCCCAGGCATTTTCTTCGTGAACAGCGGAAACTTCGCCTTTTATTACGACTTTAAAGATGCCTGGCTGGAGCATAACAAAGGTTACGACACTGAGCGGATAGTTTTTCATTACGAGGTTTTCGATGTTTTGCTTAAGCTGCAAGAAAGAAAGTCCCGCACAGTTTAGAGAGCCCAAATTTGCGATTCGGATTTTATAAGATGAATCTACTGTAATTGTGTAAGAAACTGACGTTCCGTTTGAGTAAAAGGCAAGGGCATAAGTGTCGCCTGCCGTAACCTGATAATCTGCGCTCGACATGGCAAGCTGCGCATTTGCCTGAAAAAGAGATTTTTCTTCTTTTACCGAGTCTGAAGTCCCGGCTGAATTTGCAACTTGTGCCTGTGAAAAAACAAAGCAAGGAATAAAAGCAAGAAAAAAAGAAGTTACAATAGATGTTTTAAAAAAATGCACGGCTGCGCTCCCTCTTTAAGAAAAAACTACTGTAGTAGTTTAATGTATCATCTGTAGAAAATCAACTTCAAAAAACTACTAAAGTAGTAAAATGCGACAATGAGTTTTTGGCAAAACGTTGAGAGGGAAATAGAATATAAAGGGATTTCCCGCAAAGAATTAGCTTTTCGCGCAAATATTGCTTATCAGGGAATTGGTCTTGGTATTGAACGCGAAAGTATGCCAAGAGTAGACACAGCGTTAAAAATTGCAAAAGTTCTGGAAGTTCCTCTCGAATATCTGATTGACGAAAAAGATTTAGAAATTCGTCCGGCAACGGAGCGCTTTTTAAAAAAAGAAAAAACTCAAACGGAACAGAATGACAATTCTGTTTTGCAAAAAATAGAAGATAAAAATCAATATATTGAATTTTATAAAAAGAACCGAAAAATAATTGACAGTCTTGAGAAAATTCCTTCCGCAATAAAACAACCGATAGAAAGCATGATTATTCATATTGCAACAGTGTATTGAATTAAGGTATTTATTTTTTTATACTGTCAAAATGGAAAATTCGCAAAATATAGAAACTGCTTCACAGACTGCGGAGCAGAATGACGATGAAATTTCGCTTTTGGATTTAATTGCAGTTCTTCTTCATTATAAATTTATGATTATTGCAGTTACGGGACTTGCAATAATTGGAGCAGTAGTTTTTTCTATAATCTCTTTAAAATTGCCGCCAGAAAAATCTCCTCTTCCAAACCAGTTTACGCCTCAGGCTCACATGCTCATAAAAGAAGATTCTAGCTCAGGCTCTTTGTCCGGCTCTCTTTCCTCGCTTGCAAGTTTAGCAGGCGTTAGCGTTGGCAGCGGCGGCTCTTCCCGCAGCTCGCTTGCAAATTATTTAAGCACTTCAAATGAATATTTGGACGCAGTTAATAAAAAATTCAATTTGACTGAGCGTTATAAGATTGAAAAATTTCCTGTTACGAGCACTAGAAAGGCTTTAAAAAAGACGCTTGTTTCTACTTATGATGAGGAAAGCAGCGTTTTTACAATAGGTTTTACAGACATTGATCCTGTTTTTGCAAGAGATGTTGTAAATTTTGCCGTTGACTGGATGCAAAACCGCTTTGATGAACTTGGACTTGATTCTAACCGGATTGAAAAAAAGAATCTTGAAGCAAATATCGACGCAACGTACAAAGAAATCTTAAAGCTTGAAAAAGAGGCTCAGAATTTGGGCGCGTCTGTAAATAAAGGCGTTTCTGTTTGGGGCGGTCCGAATGTTTCAATCGAAACTGCAAGAATTCAAATGGAATTAAGCGCGCAGCAGAAAGTTTATGAACAGTTAAAAACTCAGTATGAACTTTTGAAAGTAAAAATGCAAAGTGAACAGCCTGTTTTTCAAATTCTTGAGCGTCCGGAAATTCCTGATATGAAGAGCAAGCCTAGCCGCGGAAAACTTTGCATAATCATTACTTTTGCGGCATTTTTTATTTCGGTTTTTGCGGCTTTTGCATTGAATGCCTGGCAGAACATAAAAAATGATCCTGAGGCTCAGAAAAAACTTAATTTAAAGACAAAAAAAGAGAGTGTTTAAATATGAAAATTTTACGAAATTTTATAAAACTTGGTAT
>NZ_DBJD01000051.1:0-1324 GCF_002297065.1 Treponema sp. UBA785
ATGAAATTGCAGCGGAGAAATTGCCATGAAAGAGGAATTAGGGCTTGAAAAGCCAAAGGGAAGAGTTTTTGTCTCGGTTTATCCGTCGAACTTGAAAGACAAGGACGGAAACAGGATTGGAAAGTGCGTTGGGAAAATCAGAAATAATGTGGTTTCTACAGAGCAGCTCGTTGCGCGCTCGAAAAGAGGCGGAACTGTTATTTCTGAGGAGACTCTATTGTATGCGGCGGAAATTTTGTCAAAGACTGCGAAAGAGGCTCTTTCGGATGGGCTTGCGGTTGACCTTCTGGGGCTTGGAACGCTCGGTTTTTCAGTAGAAGGCAGCGTTGAACAGTTTATGACAGCGGGCGAAATCTCCAGGCATTTTAAGCTTGCGTTTACGCCGTCAAAGGAAGCGGAAAAAGCTCTGAAGAACATTCTGCCGTCGCAGATTGTACTGCGGAATTCAAGAATCTATATTTCAGAAGTCAAAAGCCTTGCGGCGGAAAGCGCGGAAGAAAACACGATTTATATGAACCGGCCACTCCGCATAAAAGGAAACGGGCTTAAAGTCGGCGGCGAGATATGCGGCGTGTTTCTTGTTCCGTGCATGGAGCAGAATGTGTATGCGCCCCGTTCTGAATGGATTCCTCTACCGAATCCGTACACAAACACGCCCAAAAAGCTGGAGCTTTATCTGCCGGACAGCTTCAATCTTGGCTACGATGGAGAGAGCTGCGAGGAAGAGCCGCTTTTTTGCATTGCGGTTGTAACAAGCCTGAACCCGAACAGCCGAGAGCGCGCTGAATGTGTGGAGGCTTTTTCTGAGGCAGTAAGGGTAAGAAGAGTATAGCTTGAGTTTCTATTCTTCAATTGCAAATGCAAAAACAACCGGTTTCCTTACACTGCACTCGCCCATTTGCAGAATTTAAACGTTTTGCCCTTAAAGGCTAAAAATCACCACTCCCCTTTTATCTCATCCATGGAATCTCGATCGCCCATATCCGCGTTGTCCGCAACTTGAGAATAATAAGAGCAATAATCCTGAGCCGGATCGTCAGAAAAATAATCTCTTTTTCCTTTTGCCGCCTTTATTTCAAAGTCTGCATAATCTGAATGTTCATCGTCAAAATCTTCTTCATCTTCGTAGTAATCGTGTCCATAATTATGATGCCGCCTTGGCGGCTGTCCTTGTGCTCCGATATATGCGCAAACTATAAAAAAAATGATGCAAAAAAATATAAATCCGGCAATAATTCCCATTTTTGTTCTCCCATAAAAAGCAAGATTAAAACTTTAGTTTTCACTAAAAACAGCTGCTTAGCTCTTATTCCTCTGCTAATAT
>NZ_DBJD01000051.1:1502-2960 GCF_002297065.1 Treponema sp. UBA785
TTTTTTTCCGAGCCAGACCCCTGCTATACAGCCTGCCACGCTCAAAAAAACATACAAACCGCCAACTCCGCAATTTTTGGCCGTAAAAAGGTTATAGGCTTCGAGGCTGAATGTTGAAAATGTTGTAAATCCGCCGCAAATTCCTGTCTTTAGAAAAAGCATTGCGTTTTTTGAAACATTTTTGTTTTCTGCTATTCCGACAACAAATCCAATGAGAACTGCGCCTAAAAAATTTGTAACAAGCGTCAGAACCGGGAATTGTGTTTTGACAGGAATAAGACTAATGGCATACCGGCCGCAAGCGCCTGCTGCTCCGCCTAGGGCTACGAAAAAAAAACTCATTTTTTTTAAGACGCTTTAATGCTCTGCCATTGGATGGTCCTCTAGCTTGCCTTTGTGCGAGAGATTGACCGCTCTATTTAAATAATGAAAGGTAATAAATATTCCCCATATAAAAATCAAGCAAAATGATATAAGGCAAATTGCCGAAAGATCTTTCATAAAATATGAAACAATAATTGCAAGTGTAACAGTTGCCTGAATCGACAGCAAAAACAAAATTGCCGCATTTTTTGAAAAGCCAATATTCAAAAGCTTGTGATGAATATGCGCCCTGTCAGGACTAAAAATCTTTCTGTGCTCACGCAGACGTCTCCAGATTGCGGCAATTACGTCTGTCAAAGGAATCGAGCACATAAGAACCATCATTGGAATTTCGCGGAAATTAAACCTTGGATTGTCAAAAAAGAAAAACGGAGAAACGGCGATCAAATATCCTAAAGATTGGCTTCCGCCATCGCCCAGAAATATTTTTGCGTTCGGCTTGTTCCAGTACATAAAGCCAAGCAAAGACGCGCAGAGCATAAAATAAATAAGGCTCATGCCGTTGTGCGCCTTATAAAGCATAAAACCTATTGAAAGACAGGCAAAAAATGAAATTCCTGAACAAACACAGTCCATCCCGTCAATCAGGTTATAAGCATTTACAATTGAAACAATCCAGAAAAAAGTAAGTATTTCGCCGACAAAAGGCGGAAATTTCCAGTACAAAAATGTCGTAAAGTGATAAGGGCTTACGCTCACAACTAAAGCCGCAAGAATCTGCATTAAAAACTTCAATTTTGCGCGCATATTAAGAATGTCGTCCAAAATTCCAAAAAAAAGAATAATTCCAAAACCTATGAATAAAGGCCAATAAAAACTAAGCACGACAGTTTTAAAAACAAAACGAACAAAAAACCAGACAATTAAAAGAGAGGCAAAAACTGCAATTCCGCCAAGACGAGGAATATTTCCTGTGTGAATCTTGCGCGGATCAACTTCATCATAAAGGCTTAATTTTCTGCAAATTCTAATAATTAACGGACAAAAGACTAAAGATAATACAAACGTGCCAAGAATGGCCAAAAGCATGCTAAACTCCTTGAAAATACATACTATGAGCCTATGAGCCTATGA
>NZ_DBJD01000051.1:3034-13498 GCF_002297065.1 Treponema sp. UBA785
CTATGAGCCTATGAGCCTATGATAAATTTTCAAACCGTTTTTTGCAATACAAAATTCGGCATTTTGTCAAAAAAAAACTACAAAAGTAGTTTTTTTAACTAAAATTTATAAATATTGCTTTTCGTCCTGCCCTTCAACGCTTGCAAACAGCTCCACAAGGTTTTTTGCCGGACTGTTGTTTATTTTTTGCAGAAGAACTTCTTCAATTTGAAAAAATCCAACGTCAGCGCTCATGTGCACTTCGATTTTTATCGGCTTTTCTTTGCCTTGAAGAATTTTTACTTTTTCGATCGAATTTGCAGAATACTTGTGAATATCGCCAACAGACGGTTTTGAATTCATTTCCATAGGAATTCGCGCGCGTCCCTTTGTCATGTCGCAACCGTCGGCAATAAGAATCAGGCCGGCTTCTATAGAATGAATTTTTCTTGTTCCCATGTGGCCAAGAATTCCTTCAAGAGCCATGGAACGGATTATAACCCGCCGGTTCAAGTCTTTTGATTCTGGAAGCACAGTTTTTAAAATTCTTTCTATCATATTGAATGCAAGAATTCCTGAATAAAGCTCATGGTCCTGTCTGCCGATCGTCATTCCAAAATCGTGAAAAAAACTTGCAATTACAACTGCCGTTACGCTGTCAGAAAAACTTCCGGCATTCTCATTTTCGAGGCTGGTCTTTATGCCGCAAGTATAGAGAATTTTAAGCATTTTGAGCGCGTTGCGGCAAACTGTGCGCATATGAACAGGCCCATGGTCGTTAAAGCCAAGCCGGACAATCGAAACAGTATTTGCATAATCCTGAATCGCCTGCACTTCTTCATCGTTGATTAAAATTTCGATTACTTTGAGCGGAAGCTCGTCTTTTTCGGGTGTAAGCTCAATTATTTCTTTTGCAAGCTGAACCAATTTTTGGTCAACCGACATTTCTTTTACAGATTTCATAATGACATTATAACATTAAAAAAAGGTTAAAATTTCATTTGTATAAAATTTTAACCTTTTTTTTAACAAAATCTAATATTTTTTATTCAATTTTTGCGGCAGGGATTGGAGTACCGCCGAAGGCGTCGTTTTGCTTTGCAAAACGATGGAGCGCAAAGACGCGGAAGTACGGAAAGCCTGCCAGAATACAAAAATTACAGATAATCTGCCAGGTCGTAGATCAGTTTTTCGGTTTTTTCCCAGCCAAGACAAGGATCGGTGATTGATTTTCCATAAACTCCGTCGCCAATTGCCTGCGCGCCGTCTTCGAGATAACTTTCAATCATAAGTCCTTTTACAATTTTTTTTATGTCTTCAGACGAATGGCAGCTATGGATTACGTCTTTTGAAATTCTTATCTGCTCGAGATATTTTTTGCCGGAATTTGAATGGTTGCAGTCTACGATTACAGCAGGATTTTGAAGCTTTGATTCGGCATAAGCGTCAATCAGCGCGCGCAAATCTTCGTAATGATAATTTGCATGAGCCCGGCCGTAAGCATCTACATATCCGCGCAAAATTGCATGCGCGAGGGGATTTCCGTCTGTCGTTACTTCCCAGCCACGGTACAAGAATTTCTGATGCGCCTGAGCCGCTGTGATTGAATTCATCATTACGGAAATGTCGCCCGAAGTCGGGTTTTTCATTCCGACTGGAATTCCAACGCCGCTTCCGACAATTCTGTGCAGCTGGTCTTCGACTGAACGGGCGCCGACTGCAACGTAAGCGAGCAAGTCAGAAAGATAACGGTGATTTTCCGGATAGAGCATTTCTTCGGCGCATGTAAAGCCAGTTTCTTTTACAACGCGTGTGTGCATTTCGCGGATTGCAATAATTCCTGCAAGCATATCCTCGCCTTTTGTCGGGTCAGGCTGATGCAGCATGCCTTTATAGCCAGTTCCTTTTGTGCGCGGCTTGTTTGTGTATACGCGCGGAATAATAAAAATCTTGTCCTTAACCTTTTCCTGAACTTTTACAAGGCGGTTCATGTAGTCGAGAACGGCAGTTTCGTTGTCGGCAGAACATGGACCGATAATCAGCAAAAAGCGGCCGTCCTTGCCTTCAAAAATATTTTTTATAATCTGATCGCGTGCTTCTTTAATTTTTGCAACTTCTTCTCCGAGCGGAAACTGTTTTTTTAATTCAGCCGGAACTGGAAGCTTGCGAACAAAGTTCATCTGCATATCCATAAAATTTTCCTCCGCAAAAATCCGCGCAAATTCGGCAGATTCTTTCGTTTCTATTTATAGTAATTATAACAAAACGGCTATAAAAAATAAAGTAAATTTATAAACGTGTAAAAAGCTTTTTGAGCGCATTTTGCTACACCAACCGGTCAAATGCGTTTTTTTACAGACTTTTATTCAGATAATCCAGCGAATACTGCAATGCCAGGGCAGCGGCATACGCCAGACTTTCTTTTGCCAAGTCGAAATGCTCGTTGTGATGCGGCCAGCTGTTTTTTTCGCTGTCGGAAGAGCCTACATGGACATATGTTCCAGGAGCTTTTCTTGAATAATCTGCAAAATTATCTGAGCCAAAACGCTTTTCCAAGTCTGTAATTACATTTTCTGGCGCTGTGATTTTTTTTGCCGATTCTACAACTTCCGCGGCTGTCTCTTTTGGGTTTGTGCAAGGATCGCAAATGTCTTCAATTTCGACTTCTGCCCTGCCGCCAAATTCTTCTGCTGTATTTTTTGCAATTTTTTCAACCTTTTCTGCAAGTTTTTTGCGGCTTTCCGCGCTAAAAGTGCGGATTGTTCCTTCAATTTCGGCTTCGCCGGCGATTATGTTGTACGTTGTTCCAGAATGAATAGAACCGATTCCCAAAATTGCCCCTTCAACCGGCGAAATCACTCTCGAAACAACAGTATGAAGTTTTGCAACGGTTAGACTTGCAATAAAAACAGAATCTACTCCGTCCTGTGGTCTTGTAATATGGGCCGCTTTTCCGTGAATTTTGATTTTTATCCGGTCGCAGCTTGCCATGTCCGCTCCGGTTTTTACTCCGATTTTTCCAACTTCCATTCCTGCCTGAAAGTGAATTCCAAAAGTCCTGTCAACTTTGTCCAAAACGCCTGCTTCAATAATCTGTCTCGCGCCTTTGCCAATTTCTTCCGCGGCCTGAAAGCACAGAATAACTTTTCCAGAAAAATCCGCCTTGTGGTTTAGCAAAAGTCTTGCAGTTCCAAGAAGATAAGCTGCATGGCCGTCGTGCCCGCAAGCGTGCATAATTCCAGGATTTTGGCTTTTATATGGAACATTATTCTCTTCCTGAACAGGAAGAGCGTCTATGTCTGCCCTCAAAAAAAGGGTTTTGCCAGGGCGGCCGCTGTCAATTTCGGCAATTACGTTTGTCTGGCCAACCCTGTAAGGAGACAAACCTAAAGCTTTAAGTTCCTGTTCGATTCTATTGCAAGTTTCAAATTCTTTAAGGCCAAGTTCCGGATGCGAATGAAAATAGCAGCGCTGCTCCCACATATATTCCAAAAGGCTTTTTGCTTCTATAAAAGATGGTGAATTGTTTTCTGATTTTGCAGAATCTTCTTTTGACGATAAATTGTTCATTTTTTGCCTCCAATAAAGTTTGCAACGCAAACTTGTAAAAATAAAAACAGACGTTATTTTTGGCTGTTTTTATCTTACACTCCGCTTTATGCGCTTATATGAATAAAAAAATTTTTTCATATATTTTTCGTATAACCTATTGACATACTAGGTTTATTTGATGTATTTGTTATACATCGCTTTTACCTAGTTAGTCAATAGGTTAAAAAACAAAAAAGTGCTAGGGTATGGAACCGCGCCGGAGGCGGCCACTGGACTGAGCGGAGCGAAGGAAGCGGCTGGAGCGAAAGCGCAACGGTGGAACACCCGGCCTGAGCAAAGCGAAGGCAGCACCCAAAAAAAATGCAACTCACAGGAGGTTTTTATGAGAGTTACAAAATTATTTTTATTAACAGCTTTAATTATTTCCGGAGCAGCATTGATGGGCTGCACAAAAAAGGCTGAGCCTGGCAAAAATACGGATTCTGCAAAAAAAACGCTCACCTACAGCCGTTCGCAAGGCCCTTACACTGTGCTTTTTGAAAATGCGGTTAAACCGATTCTTGAAAAAAAAGGCTACACCTTAAAAGGCTACGATTATTCTGAGCTTTCTTTGGCGGACGATGCTGTAAATGGCGGCGATGTTGATTTTAACGTTGAACAGCACACGGCTTACGCTCAAAACTACAACAAAGGAAATAACGGACATCTTGTTCCAATTACACCAATTCCGACAGTTCCTGCAAGCATGTTTTCGAGCCATTACAAATCCTTGGACGAAATTAAAAATATTAAAAAACCAAAAATTGCCGTTCCAAACGACCCGGCAAACACTGCCAGAGCTTATGTTCTGCTCCAGAAAATCGGCTGGATTACTTTGCGCGAAAATGTAAATCTTTCGACAGTCACAAGCGAAGATATTGCGTCAAATCCGTACAACATCCAGTTTACCGAAATGAAAAGCTTGAACATTCCTCAGGTTCAGGACGACTTTGACTTTGTAATAATTACAGGCTCAATCGTTTACAATGCCGGAATCGACGCCAGCACAGCGCTCGCAAAAGAAGATGTTCTTCCTCACTTGATTTTGCAGGTTGTTGTCCGCGAAGACAATGTAAACTCGCAGTGGGCAAAAGATTTGGTTGCCGCCTACCACAGCGCAGAATTTAAGGCTTATCTCGAAAAAACAAATTACGAAAACGGACTTTTCTGGATTCCAAAAGGATACGAATTCAATTAAAATTTGAAAAAAAATTAAGGGCGTTGCCGCCGCAAGCGGCGGCCGGGCTTTGCAGGGTTCCGGCTTTCGCCTGCATTTGCGGCTGCCTGCAACCGCAAACGGCTTTGCCGCCCTTTCAATCCCTAACGCAGAATCGCAGGAGTTTTTATGAAAAATATTATTGAATTTATAAATATCAGCAAAACTTTCAAATCCAAAGATTCCGAAGTTCACGCTCTAAAAAATATTTCGCTTTCTGTGCAAAAAGGCGACATTTTTGGAGTAATCGGTTTTTCTGGAGCCGGAAAATCAACTCTTGTGCGCATGATAAATGCTCTGGAAAAACCAACTTCGGGAAGCATAATTGTAAATGACGAAAATGTCCTTGAATTAAGAGGCGAAAACCTTCGCGGTTTTAGAAAAAATATCGGAATGATTTTTCAGCATTTTAATCTGCTCCAAAGCCGCACGGTTTTTCAAAATATTGCAATTCCGCTGGAACTTGAGCATTGGCCAAAATCAAAAATTACAGCCCGCGTAAACCAGCTTTTAAAATTTGTCGGGCTGGACGAAAAAGCAAATTCTTTTCCAAACGAACTTTCCGGCGGCCAAAAACAGCGCGTTGGAATTGCACGCGCTTTGACCCTCAATCCAGAAATTTTGCTCTGCGACGAAGCAACAAGCGCCTTAGACCCGCGAACCACAGATTCAATTTTGGAGCTTTTGCAAAAAATAAACAAAGATTTAAACGTTACAATTTTGATGATTACACACCAAATGAACGTAATTCAAAAAGTCTGCAATAAAGTTGCTGTTCTGGAAAAAGGCGAGCTTGTCGAAAGCGGAAATGTAATCGACGTGTTTGGAAATCCGCAAAAAGAAACTACTAAAGGTTTTATCCGGACTGTAATTAACGACCAGCTGCCGGAAAGTGTAAAAAGTTATTTACGAGATTACGACAAGCCTCAAAAAGTCGTTCGGTTGCGTTTTGACGGAAAAAACGCCGACAATCCGATTATGTCGCTTGCAATAAAAGAAACTGGCGTAAATATTTCGATTTTGTACGGAACTGTTACAGAACTTGAGGGAAAAGTTGTGGGTTTTCAGACAGTGCAGATTACTGGCGAAGAAAAACAATTAGCAGCAGCGGAAACATTTTTTAAGGAACACGGTGTTCCGGCAGTGGAGGTTAAATTATGATATTTGGAATCAGCGCTTCAAAAATCTGGCTCAGCATAGGGCAAACTGTCTATATGGTCGGAATTTCGCTTTTGGCAGGACTTTTAATCGCTTTTCCGCTTGCAATAATTCTTTTTTTAACGCGAAAAGGCGGAATAAAGCAAAATCAGATTATCTACAATATAATAAGCGCAATTATAAACATAATCCGTTCAGTTCCATTTATAATTTTGATTGTGTACATTATGCCGTTTACAAAAGCAATTGTCGGAACCCGCGTAGGCTCAACAGCAGCGCTTGTTCCTCTTACGGCATACATTGCTCCATATCTTGCGCGGCTCATAGAAAACGCGCTTTTTGAAACAGACAAGGGAATTATAGAAGCAAGCCAGGCGATGGGCGCAACAATTTTTCAGACGATTTTTAAATTTGTTCTGCCGGAAGCAAAAGGTTCAATTATCTTGGGAATTACGACAGGAACTGTTGGCTTGCTCGGAGCAACGGCAATGGCTGGGGCTGTCGGTGGCGGCGGAGTTGGCGATTTGGCTTTAACCTACGGTTATCAAAGATTTAACACGCCGTTAATGACAAGCACAGTTGTTATTTTGATTATTTTTGTTCAGATAATCCAGGTGATTGGAACTCGTTCTGCAAAAAAGCGTTAGCGTTGTGCAAGGCGGCAAGGCCGGCCGCCGCAGGCGGCTGGAGCGCAAGCGGAACCTGGAACATAGCGACGGCTTTAGCCGGAACGCCCGAATTTTATTTTTGATTCTGGCCGTTTACGTAAAGCTCCGGTTTATAATAATGCTCGCGCATTGCAAGCACGGCTTCTTCGAGTTTTTCGGATTTCATAAGATCGAGAATGTGCGCGTGCTGTGCGTAAATTGTTTTTAGGGCTTCCAGTTTGTTGTCAGAATAATAGGTCGAAATAAACGCCATCAAGGTTTCTTTAGCGTCATATTCTTTGACCAGCATTGAGTTGCCTACTCCTTCGATTATGCAGCGTTCAAAATCGTGCGTAATATCGATATATCCAACCGCATTGCCTTCGTCCAAAAGTTTCTTTTGTTTTTGAAGCTGAGCTTCGAGTTCCGGCAAAATTTTCGGCATTTTTCCACTGCGATAGCAAAAACGGTACGCGGCAACTACAAGAAAAAAAACAACCTGAAGAATTTCGTTTACCGTTTTTTTATCTGGATCGATTACAAAAAATCCCATATTGTGCTTGTATTCTATCAATCCCTCTTTTACAAGCAAGTTTATACTTTCGCGAATCGGCGTGTTGCTTACACCGAGAGTCCGGCAAAGCTCGTCAAGATTTATATTCTCGCCACGTTTAAAATCCTGATTTAAAATTCCATTTTTTAGATATTCATAAACCTGATCGCGCAAACTAACTTTTTTAATCAAACCAGACACAGCTAACCCCCATTGGTTATTTGTATTATGCAAAATATGGCTTTATTTTAATATATCGTGCATTAAATTTCAAAGGAAATTAGCCTGAATGTCGAATTTTGAAAAGAACAGTCATTGCCGTGCTTGATACGCCAATCTAGTGTAGTTTTTCAGTAGATTATCGGGTCAAGCCCGATAATGACAGAAAAACAAATCTGGTAACGACAAATGGCAAGCCCGATAATGACAGTCCGCTTTATGTCATTCTCTTGCCTGACAAGGGAATCTCTTAATGACATTAAACTATAAAACTCGAAGTTCTGGCTAATTAGGCAGAGTTTTTGCGCTTTAAGAATTCTTAAAGCGTTTTATTTTTCTGCCAAGTTTTATTTTAACTTTTGATTGATTTCTGAAAGCCGATCGAGGGCTGCGTTCAAAGTTTCGTCTTTTTTTGCAAAATGGATCCGCAGATAGTCGTTTACATTTTCCTTAAAAAAACTAGAACCCGGAACCATTCCAACTCCAACATCCCGGCAAAGAATTTCTGCAAACTCAAGATCGCTCGTTACGTTGAGTTTTTTCATATAATCCTTAAAATCAATCATTATGTAATAAGCGCCTTCCGGAACATTGTGCCTAAGTCCGATTGAATCCAGCCCTTTACACATTATGTCGCGTTTGTGAGTATATTTTGCCGTCAATTCGTCGTAATATTTCTGCCCGAATTTTAAACCGGTAACTATTGCTTCCTGCAAAGGCGCGGCCGCTCCTACTGTCAAAAAATCATGAACCTTTTTTATCCGGTCTGTAATTTCTGGAGGAGCAATTGTATAGCCAAGCCGCCAGCCTGTAAGCGAATAAGTTTTGGAAAGCGAGCCGCAGACAATTGTCCGTTCTTTCATACCCGGAAGCGCCGCCATATAAACCATTTTGTTTGGTGCGTAAATGATATGCTCATAAACTTCATCGGTTACAACATAGGCATCGTATTTTTTTGCAAGGTCGGCAATCACCGTCATTTCCTCAAGAGTAAAAACTTTTCCGCACGGATTTGAAGGATTGCACAAAATCAGCGCTTTTGCTCCAGCCCTGAATGCGTCTTCGAGCTTTTCCGGATCAAAATTGTACTTTGGCGGAACAAGAGGAATATAAACCGGTTCTGCGCCCGAAAGAATTGTGTCCGCTCCGTAATTTTCATAAAATGGCGAAAAAATCGCAACTTTGTCGCCAGGATTGCAAATCGTCATCATTGCAGCCATCATCGCTTCTGTTCCGCCGCAGGTCGTCACAATTTCGGAATTCGGGTCGACAGGAATTCCCATCAATTTTGACTGTTTTGCCGCCAACGCTTCGCGAAAATTCTGCGCTCCCCATGTTAACGAATACTGATGAAAATTTTCGTAGGCAACCTGCGCAAGCCTGTCCAAAATCGGCTTTGGCGGTTCAAAATCCGGAAATCCCTGGCTTAAATTTACAGCATCGTATTTTAACGAAATGCGCGTCATTCTGCGTATAACCGAATCAGTAAAATTTGCAGTTCTAACAGATAAAGATTTCATTTTTGCCTTCCATCTAATTATTTTTAATATTCCGGGCCATTTTTGTCAGCCAACAAAGCTGGCTGACAAAAACCGGGCTTTGCAGGGTTCTGGCTTTCGCCTGCATTGCTCCACTTCGTTCCGCAACGGCTTTGCCGCCCTTCCAATCCCTTGTCCGTAAAAACAAAAGCCGCTCTCTTTGTACCAGAAAATCCTATTTTACATAGCTAATTTTTCTGTTTAATATTTTTTCCGGATCAAATGCCTGTTTTATAGCGTTCATCAATGCTACATTTTTCTGTGGAGTTTGTCCAAAGAAAAATTCACGCTTGCTCACACCAAGTCCGTGTTCACCAGAAATCAAGCCTCCAAGACTGTGCGTCTGCTCATACAGTTTTTTAAGG
The DNA here is from genome assembly GCF_002297065.1 of Treponema sp. UBA785. Lineage (NCBI taxonomy): Bacteria > Pseudomonadati > Spirochaetota > Spirochaetia > Treponematales > Treponemataceae > Treponema > Treponema sp. UBA785. The sequence continues at coordinate 12,301 of NZ_DBJD01000051.1, forward strand.
TTTTCGTGCAATTCTTTTTGCCAGGCTTCTTCGCTTCGGCTGCCACGAACCACACACAAATGAACATTTCCGTCGCCGGCGTGTCCAAAACTTATCATTTGCATGCCAGTTTCAGCTTCGAGCCTGTTTACATACTTTACAAATTTATCAACCTGGCTAATCGGCACAACAATGTCCAAAGGTTCCTGCTCGCTCACCGCTTCCACAGATTTTACAAGACAACCGCGCACACGCCAAATATTTGCGCTTTGTTCTGTGTCGTTCAGAACAAAAAAACCGCGGCTTATATTTTTTACAATTTCTTTTAATTTTAAAATCGCAGCGTCAATTTCTGCCCTGCTTCCGTCAAATGTAATCAAAAGATAGGCTTTGCAATCAGTATCAGGATAATGAATGTTTTTTTCGGCAGGACTTACGCTATTTAAAAAACTTTCGCCCATTTCGACAACTTTTCGTTCTATAAATTCAACTGCGGTCGGATTTATATTTGCCTTTAAAATCAGCGGAACAGATTCAATTCCAGCCTTAAGACTGTCGTACGAAATTAATAGGCTCGCAGAACTTTCAGGTTTGCCAACGAGTTTTAAAAGACATTTTGTTATGACGGCAAGTGTTCCTTCAGAACCAATCACAAGGTCTTTTATATCAAGGCCAGTTGTATCTTTGCGGTTTTTTGAGCCTGTTTGAATTACTGTTCCGTCCGCAAGAACAAGTTCCAGTCCCATTACATAATTTCTTGTGACGCCATATTTTACAGCACGCATTCCGCCGGCATTTGTCGCTATGTTTCCACCAATTGATGCCGTTTTTTCGCCGGGATCTGGCGGATAAAAAAGTCCAAGGCTTTCTACATATTTTTGAAAATCCTGCAAAATAACGCCTGGTTCAACAGTCGCTGTAAAATTTTCCCTGTCGATTTCGAGAATTCTGTTCATCTGTGAAAAATCGATTATAATTGCATTTTCAAACGGAACTGTCGAACCTACAAGATTTGTTCCTGCTCCACGCGGAGTTACAGGAATTTTATTTTTGTGGGCAAATTTTAAAACTTCGCTCACTTCCTGCGTTGACTTTACAAAAACAAGAGCTGATGCACTTCCCTGTTTGCGGCCCAAAGTATCCGAAAGAAATTTTTTTTCAATTTTTTCACCGTAAATAATCCGGCTTTCGTCTTTTATAATTTTTGAAAGTTGTTTAA
>NZ_DBJD01000051.1:13592-16510 GCF_002297065.1 Treponema sp. UBA785
GGGGTGTCCCCGCTAGAAGGGGTAGCGGCCAACAAAGTGGACGCGCAGGGGAAGACTTTCCCCTCCCCTCCTTTTTTTTAATTGCAAAAACCTCCAAACAAAAAGTCCGGAGGTTTGAGCCTGATTTTTATTCTGAGAGGCGGGCTGAAAGCTCGTCTTCGTCCCAGCCTACCTTGATAAAATATCCGCCGTAATTTTCGTTAAAGATTTTTTCGGTTTCGGCTGTTTGAAAGGCTGCTACGACTTTGCGGAAAAGCTCCACTTTTGCTGAATCTTTGAGACTTTCAGCATTTGCGGCAATCAAGTTCCAGTAATTTTTTTCTGTAAGGCTTGTGTCGGCAAAAATTGCGCTTTCTGTTTTTATTCCAAAGCTCAGAGCATAGTTTCCGTTGATAATCGCCGCGTCTACGTCTGGCAACGCCGAAGGAATTGTGTTTGCCTTGAGTTCTTTAATTTGAACTTTGCTTGTAAGAACGTCGTTGATTCTCGGATTAAAACCGGCATTTTCGTTGAGAGTTACCAGTCCTGCCGCCTGCAAAACTTTGAGCGCGCGCCCGCCGTTTGTAACATCGTCCGGAATTGCAACAACTGCGCCTTCTTTAAGCTCTGCTACAGATTTTACTTTTGTTGAATAAAGGTTGAGCGGAATAATGAATGTGTTTCCGATAATTTTTAAATTGTATCCGCGGGAAGCCGAATCTGCTTCCAAAAAAATTCTGTGCTGGAAAGCGTTAAGGTCAATGTCGTTGTTTGCAAGCGCTGTATTTGGTGTGCTGTAATCTGTAAAAAGCACAATCTGAAGGTCAATTCCTTCTGCCTTGAGCGCTTCTTTTGCAGGTTTCCAAATTTCTTCGTACATTGCCCCGACAACGCCAAGCTTTACTGTGTTTGATTTTTTTTCACCGCAAGAAGTAAAAAAAACCGAAATAAGTGCAAGCGCACTTGCCAAAATTGCAATGTTTTTTTTCATAAGAATCTCCCTTAAAAGACCGTATTTTTGAAATCAGCCTTTTGTTTTTATTCCCTAGCAAATCACTAGGTAAACTATATTTTTGTTTATACTACTTTTAGTTTTTTTATTCAATAGTTTTTTATTTTTTTGTTTTTTTAAGCAATTTTTTTTAATGCGTGTGTTTTTTTATAAAATTTGTGCCTGCCCATTGAATAAGATTTACAACAATGACAAGCAAAATAATTGTAAGCCAGGTTATGTCCTGCATATTCATATCGTGTCCGTACTGAATCGCAAAATTTCCAAGACCGCCAGCTCCAACTGCCCCTGCCATTGCCGTCAATCCAATTAAACTTACCGTCGTAATCATAGTTCCGCGGACAATCGGGCCAATGCTTTCTTTTAGGTAAACCCTAAGAACAATATCCCACGGACTCAATCCCATGCTCACGGCCGCTTCGACAAGACCAGAATCAACTTCCGCAAGAGCGGTTTCAATCTGCCGGCTAAAAAACGGCACAGTTCCAAAAACCAAAGGCACAATCGCACCGCGAACATCGATCGAAGTTCCCATAATAAGCCGGCTCAACGGCATAACTCCCGTAAGCAAAATAATGAACGGAATCGAGCGGAAAAAATTTATCAGTTTATCCAAAATCTGATAAACAATTTTATTTTCGAGAATCGCTCCTTTTTTGGTAACAACAAGAGTAATTCCAAAGACAAGCCCCAAAACAAAACTTATCGCGCCAGACCAGAGCGTCATCTGCAAAGTTTGAACAATCGAAATTCCAAAATTCACATAACGCTTGTTCGCCATCAAGTTCGGAAGAATTTTTGTCAAAAACTCAAGCATTTTTTAAAACCTCCACACCAACATTTTCTTCGCGGATATGTTCAAGAGCGCGTTCAATCGCTTCTTTTTTTCCGCTAATAATTGCAATTGTTCCACCGATCGGCGCATTCTGAACAATTTCGATTTCTGCAAAAATAATATTCATCGTCACATCGTAAATCCGCGAAGTTGCGCTGATTAAAGGCTCGCTCACGTTTTTTTGAATATACGAAAAACGTACAAGATATTCGCCTTTTTCCAGATGAACAACAGGGCTGTCTTCTTCAATCAATTCCTCGATTTTTGTTAAGCTCGAAGTCGCCTTAATAAAGCGTTTTGTAACTTCGTTCTGCGGATTTGCAAAAATATCGAAAACATCTCCCTTCTCAACAATTTTTCCGTGTTCCATAACCGCAACTTTGTCGCAAATCTCTTTTATAACTTCCATCTGGTGCGTAATAATCACAATCGTAAGCCCAAGTTTTTTATTCAATTTTTTTAGAAGTTTTAAAATCGCCTTTGTCGTCGTCGGATCAAGCGCGCTCGTCGCTTCGTCGCAAAGCAAAATGTCCGGATCATTGGCAAGAGCGCGGGCAATCGCAACACGCTGTTTTTGGCCGCCGGAAAGCTGCGACGGAAAATTTTTATCCTTGTCGTTAATTTCTACAAGCTCCAAAAGCGAATGAACTTTTTGCGAAATCTCCTCCTTAGAAAGTCCAGAATGTTTTAACGGAAAAGCGACATTTTCAAAAACATTGCGGCTTTTCATCAAATTAAAATGCTGAAAAATCATTCCAATTTTTTTTCGTTCCTGCCTCAGTTCTTTTTCCGAAAGCGAAAGAAAATCCTTGCCTTTTACAATCACTTGTCCAGAAGTCGGTCTTCCAAGAAGGTTAATCGTCCGCACCAAAGTCGACTTCCCTGCCCCGCTAAAACCGATAATTCCATAAATCTCGCCTTTTTCAACCGAAACAGAAGCATCTTTAACCGCGTCAAAAATTTTTCCGTCCTGCTCAAAAGTTTTGGTTATGTTTTTTAATTCAATAATTGCCACAAAAACCTCCATATTTAAATTTTTTGGGCCATTTTTGCTTTCGCAAAAACCGGGCTTTCCGTACTTCCGCGTCTTCG
>NZ_DBJD01000101.1:0-17088 GCF_002297065.1 Treponema sp. UBA785
TCTTCGTCTGAACAGTCTGGATTTACAAAAGTAAACTCGATGCCCATTTTTCGCATTGTCACATTGAAAAGATTAAAACTTCCGCCGTAAATTGCAGAAGAAGCGATTACGTGGTCGCCAGCGTTTGCAAGGTTAAAAACCGAAAGAAAATTTGCAGCCTGTCCAGACCCTGTAAGCATTGCGGCAGTTCCGCCTTCGAGAGAGGCAATTTTTGCAGCAACCATGTCGCAAGTTGGATTCTGTAAGCGTGAATAGAAATAACCGTTTGCCTTTAAATCAAAAAGCTTGCCCATTTCTTCGCTTGAATCATATTTAAAAGTCGTGCTCTGAATAATTGGAATCATTCTAGGCTCGCCGTTTTTTGGTTCATAACCTGAATGCAGACATTTTGTTTCAATTTTCATTTTTAAATATACCTCTCACGCAGCCAGCGCTCATTTTGGTAGTCGGTTCGGCATTTTTTTACTTTTTAAATTTTTCTGACGAAAAACAATTTTTCGTTTTTTTGGAGCTGATCGGACTTGAACCGACTACCTTTGCAATGCCATTGCAACGCTCTAGCCAGGTGAGCTACAGCCCCGATAGGTTTATTCTAACAGAAAATTAGGAATTAAATAAAGATGTAATCTGATTTTTTAGAATTTTTTTTGTGCGGCAGGGATAGGAACAGCGCGAAGCGTTCCAAAGCAACGCTTTGGAATGAAGCGAAAGCGGAACTGTGGATAGCCCGTTTTTTACGCAGCAAAGCGAAGTAAAAAGCCGCCCTTTTTCTGCTATTTTTTTTGTGCATTTTAAACAATTTTTTTTGTTTGTAAAATTTTAAAATTGAACAAACAGATTGATTCCTTTATAATTTTTTTGGCTGTATTTTTATCTGACGATGGAGTTTTCGATATGTATATGGAATCTGAAGTTATCGACTACGTGAATGAGGAAGATGTAAAATTTATTCGTCTTGCATATTTTGATCTTTCTGGAAAACAGCGCAATGTTTCGATTATGGCCGGCGAACTGCCTCGCGCTTTTAAGGAAGGAATTTCTTTTGACGCTTCGGCAATTCCTGGTTTTCAGGAAGCCCATTCTTCGGATTTGTTCTTGCATCCTGACCCTGCTACTCTTTCTGTAATTCCGTGGCGGCCTTCAACTGGAAAAGTTGTCCGCATGTTCTGCGACATTAAATATCCTGACGGAACTCCTTACGAAAAAGACTGCCGCCATATTTTAAAACAGGCTGTCAAAAAGGCGAAGGACGAATTTGGCATTGAATTTAAATTTGGCACTGAATTTGAATTCTACCTTTTTAAGCTCGACGAAAACGGCCGCAATACAAAAATTCCTTTCGATAACGCTGGATACATGGATATTGCTCCAGAAGACAAGGGCGAAAATATCCGGCGCGAAATCGATTTTACCCTCGAGCAAATGGGAATTACTCCAGAATTCAGCCATCACGAAGAAGGTCCTGGCCAAAACGAAATTGATTTCCGCGCTTCCGATGCAGAAACGGCTGCCGACAATGCTTCGACTTTTAAGTGGATTGTCCGCACAAAGGCCGCTTCAAACGGTCTTTACGCTGATTTTTCGCCAAAACCGCTTTCTGTTTATCCGGGAAACGGCATGCACATCAATATTTCGGCAAATAAAGAAGAAAAAATGCCTGCTATTATGGCAGGAATTCTTGCGCACTTGTCAGAAATTACATATTTCTTAAATCCTTCCGAAGAGTCTTATTCAAGAATCGGACAGTCAAAAGCGCCAAAATTTATCTGCTGGGGAACTCAAAACCGTTCCTGTGCAATCCGCGTTCCTTCAAAGCATCCAAACGGAAAAATCCAGATCCGGTCTTCTGACAGCGAATGTAATATTTACCTTGCATTTACACTTTTGATTTACGCAGCTCTCGACGGAATCAAAAAAAATCTCGTTCCAGAGCCTGCTGTTCAAGAAAACCTTTTTCAGTCTTATGCAGAAGACAAAAAGGACTACGAAGAACGGACAAAAAATTACAAGACAATTCCTCTCAGTTTGGCTGAAGCCCGAAAACTTGCAGAAGAAAGTGAATTTATTAAACAAATCATAAAATTCTAAGCTTATGGCATCAGATATACATAGCGTTCTGGTTGTGACAAAAGACATAAAAACTTCGACTCTAATAAGCACAATGCTTGTTCCGCCAATGTTCGATGTAATTTTGGCAGAAGATTTTAACGAAGCCCGCCGGCTTTGCAACGAACGGGTTTTTAACATTGTAATTGTCGATTTTTCTGACGGTGAAGGAACCGACTTTGCGGTTGATATTTCTTCCTGCACAAGCACAATCCTGCTTCTTGCGCCGACACAATTTTTTGACCAGCTGAGCTACAGAGTTGAGCCTTACGGAATTCTTACGATAACTTCGCCTTTTGACCAGTTCTATTTTTACAATATGATAAAAATTGCAATTGCCGTTCAGTACAAGGTTCAAGTTCTTTCGAGCCAGACAATCAAACTCAAAGAGAAAATGGAAGAAATCCGCATTGTAAACCGCGCAAAAATGCTTTTAATGCAGAACAAAGAAATGTCAGAGCAGGAAGCCCACCGTTTTCTCGAAAAACAGGCAATGGACCGCAGCATGAAGCGGATTGCCGTTGCAGATGAAATTATAAAAACTTACAGCTGAGATTCTTCTTCAATAATTTTTAAAACTTCTTCTTTGTGAATCGGAACATTTTTTTCGTAGGCAAGCCGGTTTTCTTCAATTTCGTCAAAAGTCCAGAGCCGTCCCTTATTCATTCCTGGACATTCTTTAGCGCAGTCTTCCCAACTTTCTTTTGATTCAATCATCCAGCTCCAAAACGGCCAGGTCGAACACTGAACAGGCCGCGCCTCGTAGCAAGAACAGCCGCTATTCCACAAAATGCAGTCGTAATTTTTTTGTTCTTTAAGGGCAAGAACCTGAGTTCCGTAGTAATAATCTGTCCATCGGCAATACTGTTCGACAAAATCCTTTACAGACAGTTTTTTTAAGCTGCACAAGGCCTTTAAATCGCGCTCCGAAAGATAAACAAATCCCGGAGAATGTCCACAGCAAAATGAGCATCGCTGGCATCCGAAATACAGTCCGTTTAGATAAAACGGTTCTTTTTTTTGAGAATTTTCTGTCATTTTTAGCTTTCCGGGCGGTCTGCCAAAAGTCCGTCGATTGCAAGATTCAAACTTGCCTTTATATTGTCAACTTCCGCATTGTGAAGAACCGCCATTTTAAAAACTGATTCGATAATCAAGCCGAAAATTAAATCATTTGCAGTTTTTACGCTAAATTTTCTAAATTCGCCATTTTTTTGACCGCGCACAATCATCATGCTCAAAAGGTGATTTATGCGGATTGTACGGCGGCGAACCCTTTCATAAACATTATCGCCGGTTTTATAAAGCCCTGTAAGATATGGAACTAAGATTTCAAACAGAGTCTTTTTTTCGACACAGGCGTCGATTGCATCCGAAGTAATTTTTCGAAGACAGTCTTCCGCCGTTATAGAATGGTCTTTTATGATTTTTAAAAATTTTACTTCCAGATCCGAAGACAACTGCTTTATGCTGAAATTGAAAATTTCGTGTTTGCTTCCAAAATAAATGTAGAGCGTTGTGCGCGTAATTCCGCAGGCATCCGCAATTTTTTGAAAGGTAACGTCTTCATACCCATCACGGCAAAAAAGTTCCATCGCTTTTTCGAGAATTTCCCTTTTTCTTTTTTCGTGTTCAACAACAATAGCCATTAAAAATATTCCTTGCCTGAATTTTCATTTTTGCGTTCGCGTGGAGCAAAAGGCTTTTCATTCTGTTTTTTTGGACTGTCTTTTTTCCATTCTCCGGATTTTTTTCTGTTTGAATTAAAATCCGCCGGACGAACACCACGTTTTTTTTCTTTTTCTGTTCCGTTATAAAGATAGAAAATCGTGTCCAAGTTTCCAGATTTTATGCTTTTTAAGGTCGTAGCATAGCGGCCAACATTTTCCTGAAACTCTTTGTGCGCAGTTATTACGCCAATCTGCCAGCCTTTAAAATCTTCAAAAAGACTTTTCATGCTTGAATAAAGTTCCGCGGCCTGACGCTCATCGCCAAGACGCTCGCCATACGGCGGATTGCAGATTATCATTCCGTTTTCGTAAGGAGCTTCAATGTCCTTAAAATCGCTCACCTGAAAATCAGGACGCCACAAATGGGCATCAACACCAATCGCCTTGAGCGCACGGCCGGCAGTTACGCAGGCATGCTCAGCATTTAAACGGGCCCGCTCAACGGCAGAAGGGTCAATGTCCGTTCCTGTAATGCGAACTTCAACGTCGGTGCGGATTTTTGCCGCTTCAGCATTTTTTATTTCGATTGCACGTTCGCGGTTAAAAATAGGAAGATTTTCCAAAGCAAATCTCCGGCCAAAACCCGGCGCAACGTTAAAAGCAAAAAGTGTCGCTTCGATTGGCAAAGTTCCCGAACCGCAGAATGGATCGTGGAAAGGAATTTTTCTCTTCCACATGCTCATCTGTAAAAGAACGGCAGCAGTAGTTTCGCGCAAAGGAGCCATTCCGCCGTCAGTACGATAGCCGCGCTTGTGCAAAGGCAATCCGCTCAAATCCAGCAAAATCAACGCTTCGTCATTATCCAGATAAACGCGGACATCGCTTTTTTCGCCAGTTTCCGGCAAAGAAGACATATTCCATCTGTCGCCGAGTTTTTTATAAATCGCTTTTTGAACCATTCCCTGCACAGAATGTTCAGAATTCAGTCTTGATTTATACGAACGAACTTTATCAACCGTAACTTTTGTATCTTTCTTAAAAAAATCCTGCCAGTTTACAGAATAAACTCCTTCGAAAAGCTGATCAAAATCTTCAGCCTTGTAGCGAGCCATTAAAAGATAAACGCGGTCGGCAGTCCGCAGGCAAAGGTTCGCCCTAAAAAGAGCGTCATCATCGCCTTCAAAAAAAACGCGTCCAGGAGCATTTCCAGCAAGCCTGTAACCCAAGAGCTTAATTTCGTTTCCAAGAATTTTTTCCGCGCCAATTGCGCACAAAGCAACTAAAGTGTTCATTATCTTGACAATTTAGCACAAAATGTCATTTTGGACAACCAAAGATTTTTTTTAGAACCACATTTTATCGTCTTATCCGGCTGCTACGGATTCGCTCACGCTCATCGTCCTCGGCTAAAGCCTGCGGTCGACTGCCGTCCTGCGCATCCGGGGTAGCTTTTTCTTAAATTCAGACAATCTCGTTAATGCGGCGACGCCCCCTGTCATTATCGGGCTGGCCCGATAATCTATTGAAAGTGTCTGCCAGCCTTAGATTATGACAATGTTTCTTCCTCTTCTAGCCGGAATTTCATTCCTGCTCTAACAGGAAGTCCTTTCCGCTTAGAACAAAACTCATCTTCCTATTAGAACAGGAAGAGAAAAATGCTGTAATTGCGGAAAAACTTAGCCCGGATCGGAACGGCGCAAAGCGTTCATGAATGGAGCGTAAGCGGAACCGTGAAGAGCCGGTTTGTGATTGCGGTGCGCTCCTAAAATAAAAAAGACCCGCCTAAAAAAAGCAGGTCTTTAATCATTAAAAAGCTTTTGTTTAATTTTTGACTAGTCTATTTCGTTCATTTTTGCGATTTCTTTGGTATAGTCAACGCCTGGAACTTCAAAACCGTTAATCATCAAGAAGTCGTGGCGGAGTCCTTCCATGTCGCAGTATTCGTTTACTGTTTCTTCTGTAACATTTGGCATTGCCTTGTCTACTTCTGCCTGAACTGCAGAATCAAGTTCCCAGTCATCTATGCGGATTCTGTTTTCTGAATCTACAGGAACTTTCTTGTCCGCTGTGTAAAGACGCTCAGCAAAAAGACGTTCCATCTGTTCGATACAGCCTTCGTGTGTTCCTTTTGCCTTCATAATCTTGAACAAAACTCCAAGATACTGCGCGATAATTGGAATTACTGCCGAAGAGCGGGTTACAAGGCCTTTGTTTACTGAAACATAAGCGGCGCCGTTCAATCCTTTGAGGGAGCTGTCGATATTGTGGGCGCGGGCTTCCAAGTCTTTTTTTGCTTCGCCAATTGTGCCGTCGCGGTAAATCGGATGGCTGTATTTTGGTCCAATGTAAGAATAAGCAAGTGTGCGTACACCGTCAGCAAGAACATCCGCTTCTTTTAACTGTTTAATCCAGCGTTCCCAGTCTTCACCGCCCATTACTTTTACAGTATTTGGAATGTCATCGCCTTCGGCAGGCTTTACTTCCTGAATAGCAATTTTTCCAGTCATCATATCAAGCGCAGGACCTGTAAATGTTGAACCGATAGGTTTGATTACAGAGCGGTACATAACCTTTGTATCCGGATCTGTGCGAACTGGAGAAGCGAGAGAATAAATAATAAGGTCGAATTTAATTCCCTGTTTTTTTGCTTCGTCAATTACCGCCTGACGACATTCGTCAGAAAAAGCGTCCATATTGAAAGTTTTTGATTTAAGGCCAGCCTTTTGTGCTTCCTTGTCAAAAGTCATATTGTTGTAAAAACCAGGAGTTCCGGCTTTTGTTTCTGTAGCTTCTTTTTCAAACGAAACACCGATTGTGTCTGCGCCATATTCAAAAGCCGCCGAAATACGGCTCGCAAGTCCATATCCTGTGGAGCAACCAAGAACAAGAACGTTCTTTGGAGCATAACCGCCTTCAGCGGCTGTTTTTGTTCCGCGTTTTGCTTTCTGAGCAACAGCATAGGCAATCTGATTTCTAGTATCCTGTGCACATCCAAGCGGGTGCGAATTGATACAAATGTTCGAACGAATCATCGGTTTAATAATAGCCATTTTTTTCCCCTAAAAATCGGCACCTCAAATTATAGAGAGCCAAAATACTAATTATTACCATTATGACACTTTTTCCATTTTTGTCAATTTGCTTTTTTTAGGCAAAACCTACGCCGGGGTGCAAGTGCGCCGAAGGCGTTCTAAAAATCCCGTTTTTTAGAATGACAACACTGAAACACCGGTTTGACCATGCGGTGCCGTCCAAATTCAACTTCTATCAACTCTTTTTTTGTGCTACAATTTTTCTATGAAAATTACGCCAAATTACACTGTCATTTATAACGACGACGACATTATTGTATTGAATAAACGTTCCGGACTTTTAGTTGCGCAAGACCGCTACGATCCAGACGCTCCACGTTTAGACTCCGAAGCTGAAAAAGAATTCGGCAGGCTTTATGCTGTCCACAGAATCGACAAAGACACTTCCGGCTGTGTAATTTACGCAAAAAATGCAGATTCACACCGCGCGCTTTCTATGCAGTTTGAAAACCGGACTGTCGAAAAAATCTATCACTGTCTTGTAAACGGGCGGCCGCTCTGGCAGACAAAAACCGTAGACTCAAAACTTTTGCCAGATGGAGATTTGCGCCACCGCACAACGATAAATTCGCGCTTTGGAAAAACAAGCATCACAGATTTTAAACTAATCGGCATATGCGGACCGTACAGCTGGCTTGAAGCCCGCCCAAAAACCGGCAGAACTCACCAGATTCGCGTTCACTTGCAGTCGATCGGACTTTCTATCGTCTGCGATCCTCTTTATTCTGGAAACCAAAAACCTGTCCGCCTGAGCGACATAAAAAAACGCTGGAACGGAGACACAGAAACAGAACGTCCGCTTTTAAGCAGACTGGCTCTTCACGCCTACAGTCTTTCGCTCGAACACCCAAAAACCGGCGAACGCATGACTTTTACCGCGCCTTATCAAAAAGACATGGAAGCAACACGCAAACAGCTGGCAAGCATTTTTGGAGTTGATCCTTTTAATCAAAAATAAAATGAAAAAAGTTTTACCGTTAGTTTTAGCAATTCCTTTTTTTTCGATTTTTGCCTCAGTTTATGCCACAGCCGAAATAAAAAAAACAGACTTTTCGCTTTCTGTTGAACCGCTGATTGGAATAAAAAACGGCCAGGTAAACGAATATGTTTTTTTAAAAGAGTCGAACTACGATTGCGACAAATTAAGTGAATTAAACTGGGAAATCAAAAACGAATTCTATTCTGGGCTAAAACTTAACGGCAGCTATAAAAATGTCTTTCTGGAAGCAGGATTTACGGCAGGGTTCCCGCTAAAATGCGGAACAATGAAAGATTCTGACTGGCTCAATAATTCTCCAAGCGAGGTGACAAAAACTTCTGGACACGATTACAAAACATGCTATTCGGAAAGCGACAATTATATCGATTATGACATTTCTGCAAGCTTAAAAACCGGCTATTCGTTCAAACTTCCAGAGCTAAAAAAAATCAGCGCAAAGATAAGCCCGTTTTTTGAGTTTGAATACCAGTTATTTAAGTTTACGGCAAAAAACGGAACTGGCTGGTATGGAAACGCAATAGACGGCTATTATGCGGCCTGGAACGATGAAGCTGAAGCAAACCGGGAAATAATCAATTTTTCTGGCGACGTAATTTCTTATAAACGGCAGAATTTTATTTTTTGGCTCGGAGGCAGCATCGATTTCAAGCTTCCAAAAAATTTTTCTGTCGGAGCAGGATTTAAATTTTCTCCATTTGTCTATTCAGAATCAATCGACTGCCATTATTTAAGAGATCTTTATTTTTTAGACATTGTTTCGGATTTTTGCAGCCTCTTTAATTGCAATTTCAACACCGAGTATAAAATCGATTCAAAAAAATCAATCTGTCTTAACGCAGACTACCTTTATATGAAAACTCTTCGTGGAAAATCGTATTCCAGCAATTCTCAAAGATGGTCTAAAAATAACGAGCTTGAAGATTCAGAAGGCGGCGCAAATCAGCAATGCTTTAACATTTCCCTTTCATTTAAATATAAATTTTTCTAAAAATTAGCTTCCTAAAATTCTGCATTTTTGTGATATAATAAGCCTACAAAAAACAAAAATCAGTCTTTACGGAGGCTTTTTATGAAAAAAATTATTACAATCAGCCGTGAATACGGTTCCGGCGGAAGACTTATCGGAAAACTCGTTGCAGAAACTTTGGGTTATGATTTTTACGACAAGGAAATTATCGACATGGCCGCTCAGGAAAGCGGACTTTCTCCAGATTTTATAAAAAAAACTGAACAAAATCTTTCTTCAGGATTTTTATACAATCTTCTTTTAGGCTCAAGCTACTCTGGAACAGCAAATGGCGCGGCTTCGATAAACGGAACTCAGATGCTTCCTCTTGCGGACCAGGTTTTTAATGCCGAACGCAAAGTTATTCTCGACCTTGCAAAAAAAGAAAACTGCGTAATTGTCGGACGCTGCGCAGATTATATTCTTAAAGCAAGCGATGAAATTGATTCAAAATCTCTTTTAAATGTTTTTATCTACGGAAATCTGGAAGAAAAACTCAAAAGAATCGAAGACTTGTACAAAGAACCGGAACAGGCGGCAAAAAAGACAATTCAGCAGATTGATAAACGCCGTGCAAATCATTACAACACTTTTACGGAAGCAACATGGGGCGACCGCAAAAACTACGACATTATGATTAACAGTTCAACAGCAGGAATCGAAGAAACCGCCCGGATAATTTCGGAAATTGCAAAACACCAGTAAAGGCCGACTGCAAAAAAAAACGCATTGCCTTGCAAAGACGAATTTACACTATTTTATTGATTTTTTGTAAACCGCCTTTGCAAGGAATCTGCGGCAAATCTTTTAATATTACGGGAATGTGATTCTTACGCTCTGAATCCGATGGCGGGTTTGGTCTTCTACCTTGAACAAAACTCCGTCACGGCGAATTGTTTCGCCTGCTTCCGGAATTGCATCAAACTGTTCCAAAAGCCAGCCGGCAAGAGTGTCGTAATCATCGCTTACAAGCTCAAGCTTTAAAAGTTCATTTACATCGTCAATTTTCATATCGCCAGGAACCAAAAATTCTTTTGAAGTAACAGGAACTATCAAGGTTTCTGGAGGAATATCTGACTGTTCTCCGTGCACGCTGTGTCCAAAAACCGCGCGCATAATGTCGTCCATCGTTACAATTCCGATATTTGAACCGTTTTCGTCAACAGCAACTGCAAAATTTATGTTTTCCTTTCTAAATTTTTGCAAAAGCTCTGTCGCTGTAATCGTTTCTGGAATAAAAAGCGCCGGACGCATACATCTTGCCGCCAGATTTTTAGATTCCTTTATAACTCTTCCCGCCAAAAGCACATTTTTGTAATAAAGAACACCAAGAACATCCTCAAAGGAACCTCGGCAAACAGGAAGCCGGCTATAGCCAGTTTTTGCAAAAATGTCGGCAATTTCAACATACGAGGCATTTTCCGGCACAAACTGAACCTGACTTTTATGGCGCATAATATCGTGAACTTTCAAATCCGTAAATTCAAAAATTTTATACAACATTCGCTTTTCGCTGTTTTCCAAAGTTCCTTCGTTTGCACCAACTGCAATCAGCGATTTTAACTCGTCTTCAGTTATAAGTTCCCGGCCTTCGTGAATAAAACTTGTGAGAATTTCCGTAATAAAATCTGTAATTTTAGAAAAAAGCCAGACAATCGGAAACAAAAGTTTTTCTAAAAAAATCAGCGGAGAAGCAAAAATACTTGCCATCTGGACTGGATAAACAGCAGCGACAGTTTTTGGCATAATTTCTCCAAAAACAATCAAAACAAACGAAATAATGATTGTTGCATAGGTCGAGCCTGAATTTCCTGCAATTTTAATCGCAATCATTGCGGCAAGACCGGAAGCCAGAGAAGTTACAAAATTGATTCCAATCAAAATCAGCGACAAAAGGCGGTTTGTATCTTTTTTTAAAAATTGAATTTTTTTGGCCGGCGTATTTTTTTTATCGCCATCTTTTTTTATCATCTGATGCAAGGTTACACGGGTAATCGACAAAAAAGCCGTTTCGCTCGCAGCAAAAAAAGCAACAATCAAAACCAGCAAAATGTCGGCAAGAATCGGAAGAATTATTTCGACAAAAATTTTCATTATTCTTCGCCTCCAGGAATTCTTGTGCAATGAACGCTTGCAATTCTGAGCCTGTCCATTGAGCTCACTTCAAAACGATATTCGCCCACTTCAATAAATTCGCCGGGAACAGGAATGTGTCCTAAAACTTCGCAAATGTAACCGCCAATTGTTTCGTTGTCGCGGCTCTCAAGCTTTAAGTGGAGTTCGTCCGCCAAATCAATAAGCCGAGCGCTTCCATCGAGCAAATTGTCGTCAGGATTTTTTATATGGACAGAAGTCGAGTCGCCTGCCTTTTGAAAATCGTCCGCAATTGCACCAAAAATTTCACGTTCAATGTCTTCTGTCGTCAAAATTCCGTCAGTTCCAGAATATTCATCAATTACAACAGCAAAACTTTGCTTATTTTTACGCATCATCTCCTGAATCGAAGACATTTTTGTAGTTCCAGGAATAAAAAGCGGAGGACGCATCAGCTTCTCGACAGAAAAATCTTCCTTTGCGCCTCTAAAAAACAGCAAGTCTTTTACATAAAGCACACCAAGAATATTGTCAATTCCGTCTTCGGCATAAACTGGAAAACGGCTGATTCTCGTTCGTTCAGAAAGTTGAATTATATCGCGGTAAGAAGCCTTTGCTTCAATTCCAATTACATCGCAACGAGGAACCATAATATCGGTGGCATTCAAATCGGTGAACTTAAAAACGCGGTTCATCATATTTTTTTCGCCATTTTCAAGGACACCTTCTTCGCCGCCAACATCAATAAAAGTTTTGATTTCCTCTTCGGTAAAAGTCGCCTGTTTCTTTTTGGTGGAAATTCCAAAAATTTTCAAAAAAAGTCTGGAAATTGAAGTAAAAATTATTACAAAAGGACGCAAAAAATAAAAGAAAAACCAGACAAACCGGCTCAAGAAAAAAGACGATTTTTCTGGATAACGCGTAGTCAAACTTTTTGGGGTAATTTCTCCAAAAATCAAAAGCAAAACAGTCGAAATTGAAGTGGCAATTCCAAGACCAGCCGCTCCAAAAAGTTTTAAAAATATTGAAGTTAAAACAACGGACAGCGTAACATTTACAATTTCGTTTCCGACCAAAAGCATATTTAAAAGTTCTTCCTTGCGTTCAAGCAGTTTTCCAGCCCGAATAGCGCGTTTATCACCTTTTTCACGCAAAAAATGAACGCGAAGCTTGTTGAGTCCGAGAAATGCGCTTTCTGAAGCCGAAAAAAGCGACGAAAGCACAATGCAAGTAATCGCAACCAATAAAAGAATAATTAAATTATCCGAGGGGTAGCCGTCCATATTTTAATTCTCCGCAGAATCTTTAGCTTCCGGCGCATGTGCGTCTGCAGAAGGCTCTGCATTTTCACCATATTTTTCTTCCATCATTCGCATCATGCTCAAAATTGACTCTGCATATTCCGAATCCGGAGCCACATCGTAAGCTTTCTGCAAATAATCTTTAACTTTTGCAGCGTCGTCCGTTCCGCTCGAAGCAAAAAGGTATGCCGCTGTATAAAGACACTGCTGTTTCTGCTCTGGTTCCAAAAATTTGCTCTTTGCAGCCGTTGCAAATTCTTCACTTGCAGCCAGAGGATCCTGGTCAAGATAATGCTGAACAGCGTTTGAATTTGCCAATGCAACGACATAGCTTCCAACCATTCCAGTCGAATTTTTTTTGTCGAGCTTAATATAATCCGAGCAAAAATCAGCAAGCAGATAGCGCAACTGAGGGTCAGTTTTTTCAAAAAGACGGTTGATTGCAGCCAGCCTGTCTTCTGTTTTTCCAGAACGAGCCGCAGAAATCGTGTTTTCGTATTCAGCAATTTCTTCAGCAAGCGGATTATAACCGGCAAAAAAATCTTCAACAGATTCAGGTTTATTTTCAAAAACCATCTGCTTAATTACATAGCCTTCTTTTGTCAAAAGATAATAAGAAGGAGTTACCTGAATATTGTAAAGTCCGGCATCGCGCATATTTTCTTCGAGTTTGACCCAAAGTTTAGCAGCCTCGGCTTTTTCTTCTTCAGAAGCTGTCGGTTCAGCAGCAGCCTTGTCAAAAAGCGAATTTGAAAAATCCAAATTAACAAGAACATAATTTTTTGTCATTTCAGAAATAAAACCGTCGCGGTTGAAAATCTTTTCTTTAAGCTCAGCGCTCGATTTATCCTGATCATCGCCCGAAAAAAGCAAGAAGATTTTTTTATTTTCTTTAGAGGCCGCGGCTTTTCCGTCAATCAAATTGTCAACCCAAGTCGACGAGTCAATATTTTCTGAAGGCTTGCGAGCCTGAGTTTCTTCTTTTTTTGAACATCCGGCAAAAATAACCGAACTCATCAAAAGAACAGCAAAAAGTTTCAAATTTTTTTTCATTTTAAATTCCTAAATTTTAAAATTTGGGGCTTTCCCGCTCGCGCGGGCCGGGCTTTCCGTGGCTACGGCATTCGCCTACGGTGGCTGTCAAAGCAGCCACTTCCACCACTCCAATCCCTAAGCCGAAGGCTTAGGTCGTGTGCTTTAGCACACACTATAATCACGAGTTTTGCGTCAGCAAAAGTCGCAGCGTGCTTGCACGCAAAAATCCCTAAACCGAAGGCTTAATTAAAGTATCTTACACCTGCAGCAAAAATATTCTGGCAAGAAGAAGATCCATCGTCTTCACCAGCAATATTTTTAATCAAATCATTGCTAAATCCACCGATTCCAACAGTGCGTTCAGAATGTCCCATCTTTCCGAGAACATGTCCGTCCGGACTTGTAAGGCCTTCGATTGCAAATGCTGAGCCGTTTGGATTATCCGGTTCACTCACAGCAGGAATTCCATTTTCGTCACAATACTGTGTAAATACCTGGCCGTTTCTGAACATTTTTTCTGCAAATTCTTCAGACATAATAATACGTCCTTCACCGTGGCTTACTGGAACATAGTGCGGGCGAGTGTCCAAAACAGTTTTGTCCAAAGCCCATGGAGAAGAAGCGCTTACCATTGTCGTTCTGACAACGCGGCTTATGTGACGGTGAATATTATTGTAAGTAAGTGTCGGATTTTCGGCTGCCGGCTCAACAATTTTTCCAAAAGGAACAAGTCCCGTCTTAATCAAAGCCTGGAAACCGTTGCAAATTCCAAGAATCAAGCCATTCTTCTTTTCAAGATGGTCTGTAATTGCCTGCGCAATATTTGCCTCCCGAATAACGTTTGCAATAAATTTGCCTGAACCGTCAGGTTCATCGCCAGCGGAGAAACCGCCTGCAAACGCAACAATCTGTGCGCCAGAAATTTCTTTTTGCAATCCAACAAGAGATTCTTCCAAGTCTTTTGAAGTTCTGTTGCGGAAAACAAAGATTTTTGAATCTGCTCCAGCCAAATTAAAAGCACGAGCCATGTCATATTCGCAGTTTGTACCCGGGAAAACAGGAACAATTACGCGAGGCTTAGCTTTTGCCTTGTCGAGAACTGTAAAGGCAGAAACTTTTGCACGGGCTTCTTCGAGAGAAGAGTGCTTTTCAACTGCCCATTCAGGAAGTTTTTCAGCAGGTTTTGCAGAAGAAACTGGCGGGAATACTTTTGCAAGAGTTTTATCCCAAGCCCCGTAAAGCTCATCAAGCGAAATTTCTGTAAGAGGAAGAGGATTAAGTCCTTCCATTGCAACGCTGATAACCGGATCTTTTTGAGTATTTCCGATTCTAATTACAGTCGTATTTACAAATTCGTTGTTCTCGAATTTGTCATCATCAGTTTCTACAATAATCGAACCATAGAGCGGAGTAAACAAGTCTGCAATCGTATTATTTACATTGCGATGGAATCCAATTGCAGTAGCGCTTGAAGGAATTGCAGTCAGCTGAACACCAATCTTGTTTCCAAAAGACATTTTTGTGATTGCCTCTGCGATTCCGCCCGCTCCGACCGGATACATCGCAAGAATTTTTCCGGCTTTGTTCGCCTCATAAAGCGCGTCTGAATTCTTCTTGAAAACTTCCCAGTCTGGCGCAAGCTCAGCAGAATATGGAACCTGAACGAGATAAATATAACTTCCAGATTTTTTGAATGAGCCTGACTGAACGTTTTTTGCCTCATCGTGAGCGACTGCGAAAGAAACGAGAGTGTGGGGAACGTTCATGTGCTCGAAAGTTCCAGACATTGAGTCTTTTCCGCCGATTGAAGCGCAGCCCATTGATTTTTGCGCATCAACAGAGCCGAGCAAAGCCGCCGCCGGATAGCCCCAAGTTTTCTCGTCAACTGTGCGTCCGAAGAATTCCTGATAGCTCATGCGGCTTGTAGTCGCTTTTCCGCCGATACAAGTGATTTTTGCAAGAGAAGACAAAACCGCTGTCTGCGCGCCGTGCCACGGAGACCATTCAGCAACGCGCGGATCGTAGCCGTAAGACATAAGGCTGACAGTTGAAGTCTCGCGTGGAGAAACCACTGGAATTTTTGCCGACATCGCACATTCTGGAGTTCCCTGATATTTTCCGCCGAACGGGAACAAGACAGTTGAAGAGCCGATTGAGCCGTCAAAGCGTTCCTGAAGTCCGCGCTGAGAGCAGCATGCAAGGTCTGAGATGTTTGCGATAAAAGCGTTTTTAATCTGCTCTTTTGTAGGCTCGCTTTCGCCGCTTTCTCCTGTCGCAGATGCGCAGTCGCCGAGCGCTTTTTTTACGCTTTCAAGCGGCTGGACAAGAGGAGATTTTCTGTTTTCAGCAGGACTTTCGATTTCTGCATTTGCGTAATGAGGAGCTCCAGCCGAGTCCAAGAATGAGCGGTCAATGTCAACAATCGTCTTTCCGCGCCACTTCATTGTGAGCTTATTTTTATCAGTAACAGTTGCGACAACAACCGCATTTAAGTTTTCATCGTTGCAAAATTTTATGAATTTCTCAACATCGCCGGCACGAACAACAACGGCCATTCTTTCCTGGCTTTCAGAAATTGCAAGCTCCGTTCCGTTCAAGCCTTCGTATTTTTTCGGAACAGCGTCAAGATTGATGTCGAGTCCAGGGGCAAGCTCGCCCACAGCAACAGAAACACCGCCTGCGCCAAAGTCGTTTGAACGGCGAATCATATGGCTTACTTCCGGATTTCTGAAAAGACGCTGAATTTTTCTTTCCTCAACGGCGTTTCCCTTCTGAACTTCCGCAGCCGCAGTTGTTACGGATTTTTCCGTATGGACTTTAGATGAGCCCGTCGCTCCTCCGATTCCGTCGCGTCCTGTTCCGCCCCCAAGCAAGATGATAATGTCGCCTGCCTCTGGAGTTTCGCGCATTACAGTTGAATAAGGGCTTGCCGCGATTACAGCTCCAAGCTCCATTCTCTTTGCCACAAATCCCGGATGATAGAATTCCGTAACCTGACCTGTTGTCAATCCAATCTGGTTCCCGTAAGAAGAAAATCCCTGGGCAGCTTCGCGGCAGAGCTTAAGCTGAGGAAGTTTTCCGTGGAGAGTCTCGCTCATCGGAACTGTCGGGTCGCCGGCGCCTGTAACGCGCATTGACTGGTAAACCCAGCTTCTTCCTGAAAGAGGATCTCTGATTGCGCCTCCGATACAAGTTGCCGCGCCTCCGAAAGGCTCGATTTCAGTCGGGTGGTTGTGTGTTTCGTTTTTGAACTGCAAAAGCCACTGCTCAACTTCGTCTTTTCCCTCTGGATAAGGATTTCCGTCCTTGTCTGTCGTGTAATGAACGTCGATGAAGATGGAGCATGCGTTGTTTTCCTCGCTCACTTCCATGTCGTCGAGCATTCCGTGCTTTCGAAGATATTTTCCGCCGATTGTCGCCATGTCCATCAAAGTAAGAGGCTTGTCCTTGCAGTTCGCGTAAAGGTCTGTGTGAAGAGCCTTGTAGTTTTCAAGAGACTGCTTGAAAAGCTTCGCGTAAGGTCCCTTGTCGATTTTTATGTCTTTAAGAACTGTGTTGAACGTTGTGTGTCGGCAGTGGTCAGACCAATAAGTGTCGAGAACGCGGATTTCAGTCTCGGTCGGGTTGCGCTCGATTGACTTGAAATATTTCTGCAGGAACTGGATGTCAGGCAAGTCCATCGCCAAACCCATCTTTGAAAGATATTCCTCAAGCTGCTTCTTATTGAATTTATTGAATCCTTCAACAACAGGAACATCGCCAGGCTCGGCAGCTTTTATTTCCA
>NZ_DBJD01000087.1:0-17571 GCF_002297065.1 Treponema sp. UBA785
CACCGTGACGAAATCAGAAAAATCATTTTGCCGGCAGTCGTCACCATGACGAATCGAGAAAAAGTGCTTGAACGGCAATCGTCACTATGACGAAACAAAAAAAAGCTCCGCTTCATAACGAAACGGAGCTTTTTTTATCCGCGTTTTTGCGCGCTTAGTTGAAGTGGTATGTTACGCCGATTCCCGCGTTGATTACGTCCTTGCTCAGGACTGTCTTTGTTGAGCTTGACTTGCTTCCAAGATAGTAGTCTGTGTCAAAGTAGTTCGCGTAGAGGCACGAGAGAGACACTGTGAGCTGGTCTGTCGGGTAAATCTCAAATCCTCCGCCGACTACGATGTTGTCAAGGACAGGGTTGAACGTTGAGTTTGAAGTGTCTGTTGTTCCCTGGTTTCCGTAGCTTGCTCCGATTGAAGCTCCGACGTACTTGCAGAATCTGTAGTCAACGCCGAGCGCGATTTCCCATGAGTTGTCGTAGTCTGTCTCGCTCAAGATTGAGTCCTGATGGGCAAAGTCGTTGAAGTAGTAGTTGAAGCTTGTGCTTACATACAGGTTGTCAAGAACGTGGTAGCCTGCTCCGAGGTTCAAAACTGCCGGAAGATCGGTGCGGAAATTCTTGTCGTTCGTGATGTCGTAATACTGCGCGATGTTTCCTTTTACGTTGTCAACATTGTACTCAATGCGGCTCAAAGTCTGGTACTGGAGCGAAAGGTCGAGCTTTGGAACAACCGGCGGCTTTGCGTGGATTCCGAAAACCATGCTCTGGCCGTAGCCTGCAGCGTCGTATGAAATCTTGTTGCTGCCGTTTATTGTCTTGAAATTTGGATCGTTGCATTTAAGAGTCATGTCCTGTGTTCCGATTGTGTAGCGGTAAGCCGCAGAAAGCGAGAGCCAGTCAGTAACGAGATAAGCCGCTCCAAGCTGGATTCCGTATGTGATTGAAGTTACATCGAGAGAATGGTCTTGTGCCATTTTGATAGAAGCTGTTGCAAGTTCTCCATATTGATATGCCTTAGTTGCATATGCTGTAGCAGATGTATTGTCAGAGTTTGCTGCTGCGCCTTGCGCCATTAATTTATATTGTCCGGCTGCCTCTTTCATTTTTGCCGCGCCCTGCAAGAACATAAGCGTTGTCGCGCTTGTTCCCTCGTCGTAAGAAAGCGAGCCGCCGCCTGCGTAAACTCCGAAGTTCGAGAAGATTGCCCATCTGCCTTTCTTGTAGACCGCGTTCAAGTCAGGGTAGAGCCAGACTGTCGTGTCGTCTGTCGATTTGTAGTCTTTGATACCAAGTGAAGAATAATCGCCAGTTGCGTAATAATCATTCGTGTCGAGCTTGTTCGAGTATTCCTTGAAGACAAACTGGTTTCCGCCGCCAATCCAAAGTCCTTCCTTCAAAAAAGCAGTTCCCGCAATGTTGTAGAAGGCCGCTTCCGGACGCTCGTTCTCTGTGTTTCGGCTCGGGTTTCTTAAATAGCCTGTGCTAAGGTTTGTCTTGTTCTCAACTCCGCTTGCAAAGATAAAGCTTGCAGAAATTGCTGCAAAAATTGTAGAGGCAATGAGTTTTTTCATTGTTTGTTCTCCTGTAAAACACCTTTTTGGTGAAAAAAATCTATAAGCACAAAAATGACACAATGATAAAAAATGTCATTTTGTCATATAGAACGTTAGTCTATTCTTTTTTTATTTTGATGTCTAGTGCGAAGCTATAAATTGTTGCAAAGCCAGCCGCAGAATGTGCAGATGTCGTCAGTGCGGGCGTTGCATGGAAATTTTTCACCTGATTTTTCAAGCTTTTTTGCGTGTTTTAAAAGTCCGTCGCAAAAACAGGCTTGAACCATCTTGTTTTCTTTTGCGTTTTCCATGATTTTTTCAAAGCTGTCGGTGATTTTTCCTATAAAAAGCGCGCTGTTTTCGTTCGCAAAGCCGCAGCACGGAGCAATGTCGCCTGTCGGGTGGACAAAGAGAATCTGCCCCGGTCCTTCGCAAAAATCTTCATTGAACCATTTTTTGCTCTGCCAGCCGCGCTCGTCGTCGCCTTGAAAAGTCTGCGGAAGAATAAAAATATCCGCCGCAAAATCTTCGGAAAGCGCGTTCAGCTCGGCTTCAAGTTTTTCTGAATTTTCTTCATCTAAAAGCGGATCCGCCACCGCCTGGATTGTCAAATTTTCTTCTCCGAAAATCTCGTTCACAGTTTTGCAGAATGTTCTGATTCTTTCGTATTTTTGCGCATGGAAATTGTCGTAGCTCACGCCGATTTTTCCGTCGTAGCCAGCATCGCAGATTTTTTGCAAGGTATCGCGCAGGTCGCTTTCGGTTTTCCACCAGTCGCCGTTTGTCATAATCTGGTCGAACATAAAGTCGTTTTTTCGCGCGAATTTTATTGTTTCGGTCATAAAATCAAGAGCAAGAAAAGGCTCGCCGCCCGAAAAACCGATTTTGTCTATTTGCGAGTCAGGATTTTTTTTGCATGAGAGAATCAGCTTTTTTGCGTCCCCGGCGTTGAGCTTTGTCGGAAGCCGGTTTACAAAGCAGTGCGCGCAGCGGAGATTGCACAAAGTTGTGCAGGCGAAAATTATTTCTGTCGGATTGAAGCCTTTTTGAACTGGTAATTTTTTCATAATAGAAAATTATATCATAAGAAGAAAAAGTTTTTTGTTTTTAGGATTGAGAAAATTTCGATTTCTGCAATTTTTTTTTGTGAGATAAGGAATTGTTTTGCGGGGCGTTACGGGCGCGGCTCAGGCATAGCTTTCGCCGAGACTCGCCTAGAAACTCACCTCGTGAGTTTCTTCGTCTGCGACGAACGGCTCCCTACGTAGAAAGGGTAGGGCGCAACGAAGTGCGGCCGTAGGGGAAGACTTTCCCCTTTTTGTCTAAAAAAATTAAATTATTGAATTTTCAGCCTGAAATTATTATATTTAAAGCGGTATTTCTGTTTATAAAGGAGAAATAAGATGATTAAGACAGTAAAAGACGTTGACTTGAAAGGCAAACGCATTATCATGCGCGTTGATTTTAACGTTCCTATGAAAGACGGTGTTGTTCAGGACGACACACGCATTATGGCGGCTCTTCCTACAATTAAATATATTCTTGAGCAGAATCCGCGCTCGCTTGTTCTGATGAGCCATCTCGGAGACCCGAACAAAGATGTGAAAAAAGCAAAAGAGAAGGCTGAAAAAGCCGGAAAAGCTTGGACAGAAGCAGATTCTGAAAAATTCATCAACGGAAAAAACAGAATGAAGCCTGTTGTTGAGTATTTTGCTTCAAAGCTTGGAAAGCCTGTAACTTTCTTGCCGGACGCTCTCGGACAGAAAGCCGCAATCGACGCTCTTCCTGAAGGCGCAGTTGCAATGCTCGAAAATGTCCGCTTCCATAAAGAAGAAACTTCAAAAGACGCTTCTGAACGTGAGACAATGGCGAAAGAACTCGCTACTTACGGAGATATTTTTGTAAACGACGCTTTCGGAACTGCTCACCGCGATCAGGCTTCCACAGCGACAATCGCTAAATTTATGAAAGAGCAGCCAGTCGGCGGATTCTTGATGGAAAAAGAAGTTAAATATATCCAGCCAATGGTTACAAATCCTCCAAAACCGCAGGTGGCAATTATCGGCGGCGCAAAGGTTTCTTCAAAAATCGCTGTCTTGGAAAGCCTCTTGAAGAACGCTTCTGCCTTGATTATCGGCGGCGGAATGGCTTACACATTCTTGAAGGCTCAGGGGCACAAAGTTGGAATCTCTTTGGTTGAGGATGACTTTATCGACACAGCTAAAAAACTTTTGAAAGACGCTGAGGCAAAAGGCGTGAAGATTGTTCTTCCTGTTGACCACGTTGCCGCGGATAAATTTGACGCTAACGCTACTCCGGTTGCTGTTGACGGTGTTGACATTCCTGACAATCTTATGGCTATGGATGTTGGTCCGAAAACTCTTGAGCTTTACAAAGAAGTTCTTTCAACAGCGAAATCTGTTGTATGGAACGGACCTGTAGGCGTATTTGAATTTGACGCGTTTGCAAAGGGAACGGAAGCTGTCGCGAACCTTGTTGCAGAGGCGACTGGACGCGGCGCAATGACTGTTGTTGGTGGCGGAGACTCTGTTGCTGCTGTGAACAAGTTCCACCTTGCAGACAAGATGAGCCACGTTTCAACAGGCGGCGGTGCTTCGCTTGAATTCTTGGAAGGAAAGACATTGCCAGGAATTGCTATTTTGGCGACAAAATAATTTTGTTTGCAGGCTAAGATTGCGTGCGAGTTTCGCTTGCCGAAACTCGATAACTAAACCGCTTGCCGGTTTACGACCGATTTTGGCTACAAAATAACTGGCCTCAAAATAGATTTTTAAAATAATCTAAAAAAAACCGCATCGTCTACTTTTTTATGATGCGGCTTTTTTTATTCAAAATAAACAGATAAATTACGGCTCTCTTTTTTCAAAATTTCGTTCAGCCATATTCAAATATTCAGTTCAAAACGTAAAAACCAATTATTTTGACATATATCAAAATAAGCAATAAAATAAAAATTCAAGACGATAGTGCTTTTAGGAGGTAAGATAAAAACAGCAGAAAATGGCGCCTGTTTTTATCTTTACAAGTTTGCGTTGGCAAACTTACTAATCAACTGCAATTTCTCACTTTGCTACGAAATTGCAATAAAGAGTCAATCCTAAGACTGAAGTTTTAATCTTGACTTTTTATGGGAGAAATTAAAAATGCGTACAACTTATGTAGCTGGAAACTGGAAGATGAACATGGATCGCGAGGGAACAGTTGCCCTCGTAAAAGAGCTTGTAGTCCAGTTAAAAGACTGCAAAAATAAAGTGATGATTGCACCTCCATTTGTTTATCTTGATCTTGTTTCTCAGCTTGTAAAAGGAACAAATATTCTTCTTGGAGCACAAAACTGCGCCGCTACAGACAATGGCGCTCATACTGGAGAAATTTCTGTCGCAATGCTCAGGGATCTTGGTGTTCAGGTTGTAATCTTAGGACATTCAGAACGCCGTTACGAATTTGGCGAATGCGACGAACTTATAAATATGAAAGTTACAAGAGCGCTTGCCGCCGGTCTTGACGTAATAATCTGCATTGGAGAGCTTTTGGCTCAGCGCGAGGTAGGCCGTGCCGAAAAAGTGTGCGAACGCCAGTTGAATTCAGCTCTCATGGGCGTTTCAAAAGAACAGCTTTCGCATGTGACTATTGCTTACGAGCCTGTCTGGGCAATCGGAACCGGAAAAACTGCAACTCCAGAAGACGCTCAGCAAATCCATTCTTATGCAAGAAAAGTAATTGCAAAAATGTATGATCAGGAAGCGGCCGACAATATCATAATTCAGTACGGCGGCTCAATGAACGTAAAAAACTACAAGGAGCTTCTTGCTCAAAGCGACGTTGACGGCGGTTTAATCGGCGGAGCCTCGTTAAAGGCGGAAACTTTTATTCCAATCTGTAACGGTTAATTTTTTTATTTTGCAAGCTGGAGGCATTTTTGCCTTTGGCAAAAACCGGGCTATCCGCACTTCCGCGTCTTCGCGCTCCATCCGGCAGACGCCGGACGCCTTGCGGTGCTGCTATCCCTTGCCCGATAGCGAGAAGCTTTTTTCTTCTATACTCTATAGCAATAAATTGACAGTTTGTTTATATTTCGATAAAATGCAATCTGCAATTAAAAAGTAGCTGGGAATTATCTGCCAGCATTTTGGAGAAATAAATGAAAGTTGTTTTGTTGGTAGCATTTGTAATTATCTGTGCTCTTTTGGTTCTTTTGGTTCTCGTACAGGACGAAAACAGCAGCGGAATGGGCGGACTTTTGGGCGGCGGAAACTCAGCTGCATTTGGATCACATTCTGCTTCAATTCTTACAAAGACTACTGTTGTTCTTGCAATTCTTTTCTTTGTTGTAACTTTGGCTCTTGCAAAAGTTCTTCCTTCTAAAAAACTTTCTTCTGATTCAGAACTTTTAAAAGCTGCTCAGGCAGAGGGGAAAGTTTCTACTGAAGAAGTTGCTCCAGAAGTAGAAAAAACTACAGCGGACTCTTCTGACTGGTGGAAAGAAGCTGCTGCAGAATAAAATTAAAAGGCAGGTTTTGATTTTTTTAAGTTAAAATCTGCCTTAAAATAGTATTTAAAAAAATCGATTTTCTGATATTCAAATAATTCAGAAAACTAAGGGGATAGTAATGGTTCTTGAGAATGTTTTTACAAAGGAAAGCATCATTATTGGTCTGGAGAGTACAGAAAAAGACGAGCTGTTTGAAGAAATGGTAGAAGCCATTCATTCATTGCATCCTGATTTTGACAGGGCAGAAGTTCTTTCTGCGCTCGAAGAACGTGAAGCTCAGATGAGCACTGGAATTATGCATTCTGTTGCTGTTCCTCATGCTTTTGCGCCTTCTGTAAATGGTACAATTGGTGCTATTGGTATCAGCAAAAACGGAATCGATTACGATTCTCTCGACGGTTCGCCTGTTCATGTTGTTTTTATGCTTCTTGCAGGAAACGGACAGACAGAAAAGCATATTCAGATTTTAAAATCATTAGCACTTCTTATTCAAAAAAACGGATTTGTTGATAAACTTGTTTCGTGTCAGTCGCAGTCTGAAGCCTACAACTTGATTTTGCAGACAGAAGAGGCAGTCTGAGGAGGCTGAAGTCATGGAAGAAAATGAGTCAAATGTAATTGAACATCTTCTTGAAGTTGAAAATATCGCTTCTTCTTTTACCGTTGATGCTCAGAATAAAGCAGCCGAAATTTTGAATTCTGCAAAAGCAAAGGCAGAGCAGGATTATCTTTCAAAATTTAATATTCAATCTGCAGAACTTGAAAAATCTTTCAAGGAAAAGTCTGCGAAAATAAACGAAAACATTGTTTCTGAAATAAACTCTTACAAAGAGAATATTTATCAGTCAGTTCAGGATAAGGTTGCTTTTAGCAATCTTATGAATAATTTGGTTTTGCAAAAATAGATGGCGGTGCGGTATGATGGATAAATCTGCTGCAGATGCTTATGTTTATGCAAAAGTATCCGGAATACTGGCCAATTCCTATTCTGGAAAAAATGCGGACAGACTGTATTCTGCAAAATCTCTGACAGAACTTTATGGTCTTCTTTTTAAATCCGAAGTTCCTGCAATTCCTGAAAATTTGCTTGCCAAAAAAATTGAAGAAAAATCAGTTTTTATTTTTGTAGAACAGTATTGCCAGCTTGTCGAGTGTTATGCCCATCCTCAAAAAATTCTTCTAACCTTGCTTCGGCTTTATGATTATAGTAATTTAAAGATGCTTGCCGGCGCTTTGTGTATGAAGGAAACAAAATGTCCCGAAGTAATCGATTTGGGAAAATATTCTCTTTTAAATTACAAAAATTGGCCGAATCTTGCAAAAATCACCGAAAAAGACGAGCTTTCTTGGTATAACAAAGTTCCTGATATTTCCGAACAGCAGGTTTTAGACACAAAGCTTGATTTTCAATATCTGCACAACCTTTGGAAAGACGCCTGCGTTTCTGAACAGGCTGTAAGAGTTCAAATAAAATCTCTTGTTGTCGAAGAAATTAAAATCCGGAATATTGTCTGGGCGCTCCGCCTAAAAATTTATTACAAAATGGACAATGAAAGCATCTGTCAAAAGCTTTTTTTTGAAAATCCAAAATCAGCCGAAACTGATGTTTTTGCTGGCGAAGCATTGAAAATTTTAAGCAAAGATATTTCTAATTTTGATGAATGGAAAACATGGAAGTACAGCAAAATGCTGAATCCGCACGAGGAAGGCGTTATTTGGGAAGTTGATCCGCGTTGGCTGGAAAATTCTTTCCGCACAGATCTCGTAAAAAAATATTCTACAGCTTTTCATAAATATCCGCTTACTTCTCTGTCTCTTGTCTGCTTTTTTAAGATAAAGCAGGACGAATTGAATAATATCCGCCATGTGACGGAAGAGTTAAGGCTTGGAGGCGAATAATGGCAAAAACTGCAAAAATGCGTCTTGTCGAATTGATGGTTCTAAAAGAAGACATTGATGAAGTTGTTGAATTTCTTGGTAAAAAAGGAAATTTTCAGTTTCAGCAGAAACTTGAATTAAATCATTCTATTTCAAACCCTGACGAGGATATTCTTTCAAAACTAAAAAATGTACGTTCATTTTTGAATTTGCCGGATGTTACAACCGAAGATTTGCAGGCCTCGACACGTCCTTCTGAATACGACAGAGTGTTGTGCCAGAAATTTCTTTATACTGTGGACGTTTTGCAGAAAAAAGAACGCGATGCTGATGATGAGCTTAAGCGTGTTCAAGATGCTTATAAGGAAGCACTTTCTTTTTCAAATTTAAAAGTTCCTTACAGCGAATTGGAGCATCTTTCTTTTTTGTCGCTCCGTATTGGAAAAATAGATCCTGCTATTTTTGACGAGCTGGTTTTTGATGTTGGACAAAGGGCTGTAATTGTCCCTCTTGGTTCTGATAAGTCAAAAATCCTTGCGGCAACTTCTAAAAAAGGCCGTTTTTCTCTTGACAGTGAACTGCGCAAGCACGGTTTTGTAAATATGGAAATTCCTAGCGACTTTAAAGGTGTTCCAGACGATGTCTTAAAAAGTCTGCAGCAGCAGGTAAAGGAAAAAACTAAGATTTTTGAGAATATCGAAGAAGAAAAGCACAATATTGCAAAAACCCATGCAGATTTTCTTAAAAAATTTTTGTGCCAGTTCTCAATTGCCGCTCAAATTAAACTTTTGGAGAACAGCCTTGAGTCAACTGATCTGGTTTACCGTCTTACAGGCTGGATTCCTGAAAACGACTGCCATTCCATGATGACAGAACTCGATAAACTTTCTGAAGGAAGAATTGCAATTCGTCTTTTTGAGCCGAGCGAAGTTCCCTCTGTTCAGACTGGAGAAGAAAAAGTTCCAGTAAAATTGCATCACGGAAAACTGATTAGTTCTTTTGAGAGAATGATTTTTAGTTACGGCTCCCCGGCTTATGGAACAATAGATCCTACTCCGTTTGTTGCGCTGTTCTTTACTTTGCTTTTTGGGATTATGTTTGGCGATGCCGGCCAGGGCTTTGTTTTCTTGCTCGTTGGAATTTTAATGTCAGCAAAAGTTGTAAAAATCGGCGGATGGAATAAATTTGCTCCGATTTTTATGGCAATCGGCTGTTCAAGTATGATTATGGGAATTTTAACAGGCGAATTTTTTGCGACCGAAGGAATAATGAAACCTATCTCGATGTTTATTACCGGACTTTTTGGAGAAAGCCGCTACCCGATTCTTGAAATGAAATTCTGGGAATCGGCAAATGCAATCGGAATCATTTTTGGAATTTTCGGTTTTACAATGGCAGTTGGTTTTGTAATAAACTCGATTGGACTTTTAATAAACATTATCAACAAGTTTTCATGCAAAAAATACGGAAGCGCGATTTTCGGAAAAACTGGAATCGCAGGAGCGCTTTGGTTTTGGTATGTCGTAATCTTTGCTTTGAGGATTGGCTTTGCGCATCATTCTCCGACAACTTTTGACTGGATTTTTATTGCCGTTACTCTGTTTTTTGCAGCTTTTGGCGAGCCTTTTGAAAGATTTTTTGACGGAGAAAAGCCAGCTGTTGAAGGCGGAATTGGCGGTGTAATAATTGGTGGCACGGTTGAATTGATAGAAGTTGTTTCTTCTTATCTTTCTAATTCAATTAGCTTTGTCCGTGTCGGCGCTTTTGCTCTTGCACACGCGGTTTTGGGATTTATTATTGAAAAAATGTGCAGTATTGCTCCGGCAGGTTTTGCACAGGTTTTGATATTGATTATTGGAAACGGGATTGTTGTTGTTCTTGAGGGAATGATTGTTGCAATTCAGGTTATTCGTCTTCAATATTATGAATTTTTCTCAAAGTTTTTCAATGAAACGGGAAAGGAATTTGTTCCTTTTGCGTTTACATATAAATAGAGGTTTTGAAGTTAGTTTAAAACCCCTGGTAATTAAATAAATTTTTTGTGAGGTAAAAATATGAACAAAAAAATTATTGCGTTGGCAGCTGCTTTGCTTTGTTTTACAGTAGCTGGCTTGTTTGCTCAGGAATCAGAAACTCCTGCTGCTACACAGACTGTTGCAGAAGCTCAGACTTCAACTGTAGAAGCTAAGGCTGACAGCAACTCTAGTGCTATAAAATATGTAGCTGCGGCTTTTGCAGTTGCACTTGCATGTATTGCCGGCGGTATGGCAGTAGGAAAAATCGGTGCTGCGGCAATGGGCGCTATGAGCGAAAATGCTGAACTTTCAGGAAAAGCTCTTCCTTTTGTTGGTCTTGCGGAAGGTATTTGTCTTTGGGGCTTCCTTGTTGCACTTTTAATTATCATTCTCTAGGTTTTTAGTAAACGAAAATTATGGAATACTTTACGATTGCTCAGCGGGAACTTGTTCTGGCTTTTAAACTCGTCGGAGTTGACGGTGCAGTTGCCCTTAACAGAAAAGAAGCTCTTGATGCATTTAACCGTGTAACCGGTCATGGCGGCGAGAATTCTTTGCCTGTTGATGAGCGACCGAAAGTCTTGATTTTGTCAGAGGATGTTTCTGCCATGCTTGAACAGGAAGTGCTGGCCTGGCAGAAAAGTGCTCAGTTTCCGCTTATTGTTGAAATTCCTCCGCTGAACGGACATCTGCAGGGAAAAAAATCCCTTACTGATTCGATTCGCGAAGCAGTTGGTATTTCTGTGTAGATTTTGACTCAGGCAAAGCCTGATTTTACGGGAATTAAAAAATGGAAGAACTTAGATCAACTGAAATACTCGACAAAGAAATTGAAGCCGATGCTCGAAAAAAAGCGGACAGAATTGTCGCTAAGGCAGAGAGTGAGGCAAAGTCAATTATTGCAGGCGTTGATGAACGCGTAAAAAAAGCTGTTGAGGAAAAATTATCCGTATATAAAAACAAACTTTCTCTTTTGGAAAAAAATGCGGATGCATATATTCCTCTCGAAAAAGAAAGGTTCCTTGTTGCTTTCTACAATGAACAGGTTTGCAAGGCTATGAACGAATATTTTAATTCAATTGGAAAAGAAAAACGCCTGTCTTTGCTCGAAAATAAACTTGAAAAGTGTAAATTTGCGTTAGAAAATAAAAAAATTGCTGTCAGTTATTTTGGCGGTCTTGAAGAGGCAGATGCTAGAAAAGTTGTAGAAAAAGCATTTGCAAAAAATATTACAGGATATGAAGCAATTCAGTTTGAAAAAAGTGGAGAAGAATCTGTAAAAGGAAATGAAATCCACGAAGGAATGATTCTTAAAAGCGATGAAAAAAATTCCGTGATTGTTCGTCTTACAATAGATGAGCTTGTGCGCGAATTAAAAGATAAATATTCATACGAACTCTCATCAACATTGTTCGGAGGAAGGCTCCCGGAATGATAAAAGGAAAAATAACTAGAATTTCAGGACCGATTGTTTATGCTGAAGGCCTTGAAGGTTGCGGTCTTTATGATGTTGTTGATGTTGGCGAAAAGAAAATAATCGGCGAAATCATTCGTCAGAATAAAGGCATTGCCACAATTCAGGTTTACGAAGACGATACTGGAATGAAGATTGGAGAAGATGTTGTTTCTAACGAACGGCCTCTTTCCTTAAAACTTGGTCCTGGACTTGTCGGAACAATTTATGATGGAATTCAGCGTCCTCTCGAAGCTATGTACAAAGAATCTGGAGCATTTTTGATTCCAGGACAGAGAAGCGAGCCGATTGACGCAAATAAAATTTGGCATTTTGATGCCTGCGAATGTGTAAAAGAAGGAACTCCGATAAAACCTGGTTTTGTGCTTGGAACTGTACAAGAAACTCAGTCGATTTTACATAAAATTATGGTTCCACCGCAGGTTCGCGGACGTGTTCTTGTTTCTTTTAAGGGAAGCGGAGATTATACTGTCGACGACGTTATTGCTAAAACTGAACTCGATGAAGAAATTCGTTTGAGCCATTACTGGTCTTTAAGAACTCCTCGTCCTTTTGCAAAAAAATTGACTGTAAGCCAGCCTTTGGTTACAGGCCAGCGCGTAATTGATGTTTTCTTTCCGCTTTCAAAAGGAGGCACAGCTGCAATTCCTGGTGGATTTGGTACAGGAAAAACAATGACGCAGCACGCAATCGCAAAATGGTGCGATGCGGATTTAATCGTTTATATCGGTTGTGGAGAGCGCGGAAACGAAATGACCGACGTTCTTACAGAATTTCCTAGCTTGATCGACCCTAGAACCGGCCGCTCGCTTATGGAAAGAACGATTCTTATTGCAAATACTTCAAATATGCCGGTTGCTGCCAGGGAAGTTTCTCTTTATGCGGGAATTACTCTTGCCGAGTATTACCGCGACATGGGAATGCACGTTGCAATAATGGCAGATTCAACTTCGCGCTGGGCAGAAGCCTTGCGTGAACTTTCTGGCCGTATGGAAGAAATGCCTGCTGAGGAAGGTTTTCCTGCTTATCTTCCGAGCCGGCTTGCTTCGTTTTATGAACGGGCTGGCCGCGTAGATGCCCTTTGCGGACAGGAAGGTTCTGTTTCTGTAATCGGCGCAGTTTCGCCTCCAGGAGGAGATTTTTCTGAGCCTGTAACACAGCACACAAAGCGTTTTATCCGCTGTTTCTGGGCTTTGGACAGAGAGCTTGCAAATTCCCGGCACTATCCTGCGATTGGCTGGATTGATTCTTATTCTGAATATGCTGACGAAGTAAAAGAATGGTGGGATAATCTTGATCCGCGCTGGGCAAAGGTTAGGCTTGAAGCGCTTGAACTTCTTAAAAAAGAGCAAAAACTTCAATCTATTGTTCGTTTGATTGGACCAGATGCCTTGCCTGACTATGAGCGCATTGTTCTTATCGTTGCGGACATGATTAAAAACGGATTTTTGCAGCAGAATGCTTTTGACGCGATTGACGTTTATTCTGTTCCTGAAAAGCAGATTCAGATTTTGCTTTTGATGATGGAATTTTACAACCGTGGCGCAGCCGTAATAAAAGCCGGTGCTCCGCTGTCTAAGGTGAACGCTCTTCCTGTTAAGGAAGAAATTGTCCGCCTGAAGACAACTGTTCCAAACGATAAGCTCGAAATGATAAAAGAAACGGAAAGCCGTTTTGAACAGCAGATGGGCGGACTTGAACGGATGTACTCAAAAGTTTAAGGACGACTTCCAGGGGTGTTGCGGGGAAGTTCCCCGCAGAGTGGGGTGTGTGAGCAACGAAGTGCGAACCTAGGGGAGAGACTTCTCCCCTCAAAATTGAAAAACTTTGGTTGCTTTTAAAATTTGGAGAAAAAATGAAAGGCGTAGAATATAAAGGTCTGAATTCGGTTGACGGTCCGATTGTTGTTGTAAAACGCAGCGAAAATATTTTTTATAACGAAATCGTTTATATTCGTGACCGCAATGGCGACAAAAAAACTGGCCGTGTAATTGATTTGAACGAAGATACTGCAATTGTACAGATTTTCGGAACAACGACTGGTTTGGATTTGAACGAAACTTCGGTTGAATTTTTGGACGAACCGATGGAACTTCGTGTTGGCGAAGGGCTTTTGGGACGTATTTTTAATGGTCTTGGAGAGCCGATTGACGGACTTCCGCCGATTGTTTCTTCTGAAAAAGTTGATGTAAACGGAATGCCGATGAATCCGTTTGCTCGCGTTTATCCAAGGGATTTTATTCAGACAGGAATTTCTTCGATTGACGGCATGAACACTTTGATTCGCGGTCAGAAACTTCCGATTTTTTCTGGAAATGGACTTCCTCATAACAGGCTTGCGGCTCAGATTATTCGTCAGGCAAAAATCCGCAATTCTGACGAGCAGTTTGTAATGGTCTTTGCGGGAATGGGAATTAAATACGATCAGGCGCAGTTCTTTATAAATTCGTTTGAGGAAAGCGGTGTTCTTTCAAAGGTTGTTATGTTCCAGTCTTTGGCAGACGCTCCTTCGATTGAACGAATTATTACGCCTCGATGTGCTCTTACTGCTGCCGAATATCTGGCATTTAAAAAGGGAATGCATGTTCTTGTCGTAATGACTGATATGACGAACTACTGCGAAGCTTTGCGCGAAATTTCTACAACTCGCGGTGAAGTTCCTGGAAGAAAAGGTTATCCTGGCTATCTTTATTCTGACCTTGCAGAACTTTATGAACGTGCCGGAAAAATAAAGGGTTCAAACGGTTCTATTACCCAGATTCCGATTTTGACTATGCCGAACGATGACATTTCGCATCCAATTCCTGACTTGACCGGATACATTACTGAGGGGCAGATTGTTTTGAGCCGTGAATTGAGTCAGAGCGGTGTTTATCCGCCAGTCAGCGCCTTGCCAAGTTTGAGCCGGCTTATGAAAGACGGTATTGGCGACGGAATGACACGGGAAGACCATGCTAGTGTTTCGAGCCAGCTGTTTGCATCTTATTCAAAAGTAAAGTCAATCCGTTCTCTTGCAGCGATTATTGGCGAAGAGGAATTGAGCAGCGTTGACAAGCAGTATTTGGCGTTTGGAGATGCGATTGAAAGCCAGTTCTTCTCTCAGGGCGAATACGAAAACCGCTCTATTGAAGAAACTCTTGATTTGGGCTGGAAACTTTTAAAATTGCTTCCACAGAACGAACTTTATAGAATTAAACCGGAATTTATTGAAAAATATCTTCCAAAAGATGAAGAGTAGAACTGATGGCAAAGTTAAATGTCGCACCGACAAAATCTAATCTTCTCGCAATAAAAGAGCAGCTAGCTTCCGCTCAAAACGGTTATGAGCTGCTCGAGCAAAAGCGTGAAATTCTGGTAATGGAACTTATGCACATGGTTGAACGCGTAAAACTTCTTGAATCGCAAATTGATAAAGAGTATGCAAAAGCTTATCCTGCATTAAAGAATATGCTTAAGACAGTAGGCGGCGACCGTGTAGAGCGGATTGCCCACGCTGTAAAGTATGATTTTAAAATGAAGGACAAGACAATTACTGCTGGTGGAATGAGCTTTAATTCGATTGAAGTTGAGCTTCCAAAGCAGCAGTTATTCTATTCTTTTATGGAATCATTTGCAGACAGCGATAAAGTTATGGTAGAATTCTTTAACTTGTTAAAGTTGCTTACAAATATGGCGAGCATTCGCACGGTCGCATGGCGGCTTGCAGGCGAAGTAAAGAAAACTCAGCGGCGTGTAAATGCCTTGGACAAGATGGTTATTCCTCAGACGAAGGATACAAAGATTTATATCGAAAGTGTTCTTGAAGAGCGTGAGCGCGAAAATACTTTCGTTTTAAAATCTTTGAAAAACAGGAAGTCATAATGATAAAACCTTTATTTCAAAAAATTGTAGTTGCTGTTAACGGTTCAGACCAGTCGCTTCATGCGGCTATGTATGCGATTCTCCTTGCAAAGCAGTATAAATGTTCTCTAAAAGCAGTTTATGTCGTTGATACTGCGGCTCTCAAATTCCTGAGCATGAGCAAATTCTTCCTTAAAACTGAAAGTCAAAAGTATGAAGAAAATCTTCTTGATGACGGAAAAAAATATCTTGAGCAAATTGTTACTTTTGCAAAAATCAAAGGTGTAAAAGTCGAAACTGAACTTAGAAAGGGAAGCCCATGGTCAGAAATTCTGCATGCAGCGGACGATTTTGATGCCGACCTTATTTTGCTTGGCGGAAAAGAACATTCGGCTTCATCGCTTTCGAGCGAAGTTGCACGCGACAGGGCAAGTTCAACAAATATGGACATTATTGGCAGCGCAAGATGCAATGTTCTTGTTGTTCGCCAGAAAGATATTGAAAAACTTTTTAAAATCGGCTGATAAAATTTGATCCGGCTGTATTAGCCGGGGCTTTTTGCGAAAATACAATTTGTATTTAGACTGGAGAATTTATGTTTTATTATGGTGGGTTAGATTTAACATACCTTGTTTTTGCTGTTCCAGCTCTGCTTTTGGGACTTTGGGCGCAATCTGCCGTAAAAATCCGTTTTTCAAAATACGACAAAATTCTGACAAAAAAAGGCATAACTGGAGCGCAGGCGGCTGCAATTTTGCTTAAGGCAAATGGAATTACAGACGTAAAGATTGCCCGTATAAAAGGTTCTCTTACCGATAATTATAATCCGACAGATAAAATTTTGAGCTTGAGCGAGGCGACTTATTCGAGTGCGTCGGTTGCTGCCGTTGGAGTGGCTGCTCACGAAACCGGACACGCAATTCAGCATAATACCGGTTATTTTCCTCTTGCTTTTAGGCGATTGCTTGTTCCTGTTGCAAATTTGGGGTCTGCGCTTGGTCCTGTTCTTGCGCTTGCTGGTCTTGGCTTCGGCTATTCTGCACAAGTTGAGTCTTATATGCCTTTTTTCCAAATGATTACGAATATCGGACTTTTGCTTTTTGCCTGCGCAACTCTTTTTTATATTGTTACTCTTCCTGTTGAGTTTAATGCTTCTTGGAGAGCACTGAAAATTTTAAAAGGTGCTGGAGTTTTTACTGACAAGGAAGAACTTTCTGGCGCACGCGAAGTTTTGTGGGCAGCGGCAATGACATACGTTGCAAGCGCGCTTGGAGCAATTGGAAATTTTGTAAGGCTTTTGCTTTTGACACAAAAACGCCGCCGTTAGACCTTTTCTTTAAGTTGACAATTCTTTGTTTTTTTGTAAAATGTAAACCATATTTTTAAATAAAGAGGTTTACATTTAAAATGAATAAATCAATTCTTCGTTCTGCAATTGTTGCTTTTTTTGCGGCAATTATCTGCGCTTCAAGTTTTTTTAGAATTCCAATTCCAGGAATTGCAAGTGGCATTGTAATTCAAAATGCGCTTTGTGTTATGACCGCTGTTCTTTTGGGCGGACTTTTGGGCGCTGCTCCGACCGCGCTTTTTTTTGCAGTCGGTGTTATCGGCCTGCCTGTTTTTTCTGGCGGTCAAGGCGGTTTTCAGGTTTTGATGAATATTAACGGTGGCTTTCGCATCGGCTGGGTTATCGGAGCGCTTGTAGCTGGTATGATTTCTGGCCGTCCGTCAGTTATAGAAAAGCACATCACCGTAAAAGGCATAATCCGCCTTTCTTTGGCAGTTTTTATTGGCATGCTTGTTCTTTATCTTCCTGAAGTTTTCTATGTAATAGCTTTTAAAAACTCAGAACTTGGAGTTTTGGGTGCTGTAAAACTTTTTTTTGCGGCTTTTTTTGCTCCTTTTTTGGCGGTTGATTTTGTTAAAGCAATTTTTGTAATCTTGATTTCGTTAAAACTTCGTCCGGTTGTTGCAATGTATCTTTACGAGCCGGAAAAAGATGAATAAAATCGTAATCGACAGCATCACGAAAATTTACACGACTTCTGAAGGCAATAAAACCGCCTTGAACAATGTTTCTTTTCAGATTGATGAAGGTTCGGTTACTGTGATTGGCGGAGAAAACGGCTCAGGAAAAAGTGTCCTTATGAACATTATCGCCGGGCTTGAAAAGCCGACTTCCGGAAAAATTTATTCTTTTGCAGAAGCTGGACTTGTTTTTCAGGAAGCGGATACTCAAATTTTGGGCGAAACTCCGCGCGAAGATATTTCTTTTGGTCCAAAAAATCAAAAAAAATCAAAA
>NZ_DBJD01000078.1:0-22904 GCF_002297065.1 Treponema sp. UBA785
AGAGGTAAAAATCAACTAGACTAAAAAAAAAGAATTTGATAATATGTAAAGACTGTTTAGCTTCCCTCTAGGCAGTACATAACTTTGAAAATCAAGTAACAGTTTCTGCGCGGCTAGTGGAAATTTACACTTGATGATTTTTCAGGAGCATTAAAATGGCTACAAAAAAAGGTCCTCGTTTTAAGGAATGTAGAAGACTTGGTGTAAACGTATGCGGACACCCAAAGGCTATGGAAAGAGCAGGGGCGCCGGCTTTTAAGAAATCAAAGAAAACTTCTGACTACGGTCTTCACTTGATCGAAAAACAGAAAGTAAAGGCTTATTATGGTATTCTTGAACGCCAGCTTCGCCGTTACTTTGAATTGGCAACAAAATCATCAGAAATGACTGGTGTCGCTTTGCTTGTTTCTCTTGAAACACGCCTTGATAACCTTGTTTACCGTCTTGGATTTGCTAGTTCAATCCGCATGGCTCGCCAGATGGTTTCTCATCGCCACATTGAAGTAGACGGAGTAAAAATCAATATTCCATCATACTCTGTAAAAGTTGGACAGGTTATTTCTTTGGTTGAAAAAGCGCAGAAGAGCGAACAGTTCAAAAAATCATGGCTTTCAGATACAAAGGCAAAATTTGACTATCTTGAACGCGATGAAGAGAAGTTCTCTGGAAAACTTACCCGTCTTCCGCTCCGTGCAGAAATCCCTGTACAGATTAATGAACAGATGGTAGTTGAATACTACTCAAAGTAGTTTAACCGGCTGCTTTTTAAGACCGTCAGTTTTTTGCTGGCGGTTTTTTTATGTCTTATAAATTTTTTTTCTTGATTTTGATTCTAAAATAATTCTAAAAAACTAAACATTGAATTTTTCTTTTCCGATATTTATAAAGAGATGAAAAAAAAAATACTTTTTGGTTTTGCATTTTTATTTTTTCTTCCGGCGATTTATTCTAAAAACATCAATTTTCAGGTGGTTCAGAATAATCCTGGGTTTGATACGGTTTTTGCCGTGTCGGATCTTTTTGAACAGGCTTTGTCCGATTTTTTCTTTGAATCAGGACATATCGTTTCTAATTCGCCTATTTTTATAAAAGAAGACTCCCAGTCGGATTCGGCTGAGCTGACAAGGGCTCTTGCCGACACTTTGCTTGGCGGGATGGATGTCCTTGTCAGGCTTGAAATAAAATATGATGAAAAAACTGCAAACAGTGCCAGTGCCCTTTTACCAAATTCTGTAAAAAGTGTAAGCTGGCAAAATTATAATCCAAAAACAGGAAAAGTTATTTCTGACGGAAGTATTTTTCCTGAAAAAGTTGAGGCGTCTAATAACAACGAGGCGGAACTTTACAAATTTGCAAGTTCTGTTGCGGCTAAAGTTAGCTCAACATTAAAGAGTTTAAAATAAAGGGGACGGATATGAAGAAAATTCTTTCATTGGTATTTGCTGTATTTACTGTATTTACTGTAGCAACGATTTTTGCGGCGGCTCGGCCTTCTGTTGACGGAAGAGCAGTTGTCTGCGAAGAAGGTGAAATGCCGAAAGGTTTATTTGCAAAAACTATAGGCTATTTGCCTGGCGACAGCGTAACTGTGACAAATCCTGCTAACGGTACGGCTGTTGACGTCCTTGTTTTGGGCTCTATTGATTCTGGAGAGGGCATTGCAATTTTGCTTTCTGCAGAAGCTGCAGAAAAACTTTTGATAAAAAAAGACTCGAATGTTCAGGTAAAGATTACCAGACGCACTGGAAGTATTGACGAAAGCGTTTCTGGAACTGCTGTTTTGACGGAAGAAAGTGAAGAAAATATTTCTGAGCCGGAATTTGAGCAAAATATTACAGAACCTGAAAAAAATCAGGATGAAGTGGAATTTGAAGAAGCTGAAACTCCTGTTGAAGAAAATAAAATTTCGGAGCCTAATTCTGAGCTTGAGGAATGTGAAACTCCTGTCGAAGATACGGAAACTGTAGAGTCAGAAAATATTGAGCCTAAATCTGAAGGTCTGGATGAAAAAACGGAAGAAATTGAAAATGAAAATTCTGAAGTTTTTGATGCCGATTCTTTTGATGAAGAACTGGAAGTTCAGACGGACGGACAGGAAGAAGAGCTTTCTGAAACAGAAAATGAAGGTGCAGAAATTTCTTCAGAAGAAGATAATTCTGAAAAAATTGACGCTCCTGCTCCGGAAGCGCAGGAAGAAACAAATGCTGAAATTGTTGACGAAAAAGAACCGGAAAATTTGGAGGCTGGAGAAAATTCTGCTGATTCCGAAAGTTTTTCTGAAGATATTGAGAATGCGGAAGCTGA
The DNA here is from genome assembly GCF_002297065.1 of Treponema sp. UBA785. Taxonomy (NCBI): domain Bacteria; kingdom Pseudomonadati; phylum Spirochaetota; class Spirochaetia; order Treponematales; family Treponemataceae; genus Treponema; species Treponema sp. UBA785. The sequence goes on from NZ_DBJD01000078.1 coordinate 2,305, forward strand.
AACTACTGGCAATGCAGCAGAAGAAAAAGAGCAGCCTGAGCATTTTGAATCTGAAACTCTTGCAGAAGTTAATGGCACGGAACCTTCCGAAAATGTTTCTGCTATAGAAAACGCCGAAGAAGGAAATGCAGCGGCAGAAGAATATGCTCCGATAGTTCTTGCTCCTTCTGCTCTTAATCCACCGGAAGCAGAAAATATTGAAGAAGAATCTGTAAATGAGCCTCAGAAAGAAGTCTTTGTTCCTGAACAGGCAGATGAAAATATTGAAATGGAGTCTGTGGTGGAAGAAAATACCGAAGGCTCTAGCTTTGAAAGTTTTGTAACGACAGATGCTGAGCTTAAAAAGGGAATGTACTATCTTCAGATTGCAACCCTTTCTAACGAAGAAAATGTTGTAAACCTTACAGAAAAATATGGTAAAAAATATCCGCTTGCTTTGATTAAGCAGAAGAATATAAATGCTTATAGAGTCCTTGTTGGACCTCTTAATGCAGATGAATATGGTATGATCAAAGAGCGTTTTGAATCTTACGGATTTAAGGATGCTTTCCTTAGAAGAATAAAATAGAAATTTAAAGAAATATGCTACGCCGGGGTGGAGGGACACGAAGTGTTTTGCAGATGCTATAAAAATAGCAGCTGCAAAATGCAGCGGAAGCGGAATCCCGGAACACCGTTAGAGCGCAAAAATCCGTCCAGAATACAAAAAGCACTTCAGAAAAATGTCTCCTGAAGCGCTTTTTTTTGTTAAAGCCGAAAAATTACAGCGTTAAGAATGCTTTGTAAGCCTCGTATGCCTGCTCGATGTCGAATCTGCTTGTAATTTCCCAAGGTGCGTGCATGCTCAAAACGCTTACTCCTGCATCCAAAACGTTCATTCCGTATTTTGCCGCAAGGTATGCGATTGTTCCGCCGCCGCCCTGATCGACTTTTCCAAGTTCTGCCATCTGGTATTTTACTGAATTTTCGTCAAGAACTTTTCTTAAGGCTGCGATAAATTCTGGATTAGCGTCGCTTGCTCCGCTTTTTCCGCGGCTTCCTGTGTATTTGTTGAACACAATTCCGCCTCCGAGAAATGATGCGTTGTTTTTATCAAAAAGATCGGCATTCATTGGATCATAGGCTGCGTTTACATCGCTTGAAAGCATTGAACAGTTTGCAAGGCAACGGCGGACTGTTAATTCGCTGAAACCGTTTTCTGTGCGCGCGATCAGTTCTGCAACGGCGTTTTCAAAAAAGTGGCTTGCCATTCCTGTTGCGCCGACACTGCCGATTTCTTCTTTGTCGACGCAAAGACAGCAAAGTGTTTTTTTGCCTGCTTTTGAGTCGAAAAGTGCCTGAGCCGAAGTAAATGCGCATGAGCGGTCGTCCTGTCCATAAGCTAAGATTAAGCTTTTGTCGAGTCCGAGGTCGCGTGCTTTTCCTGCAGGAACCACCTCAAGTTCTGCTGAGCCAAAATCTTCTTCTTCGATTCCATATTTTTCTTTTAGAAGTTTTAGAATGTTTTTTTTGGCAGATTCTTTTTCTTTTGAGTCTTTTGCTGGTTTTTCTGAGCCGACAATCAGGTCAAGGTTTTCGCCAGGAATAAAATCTGAGGCGGTTTCTTTCATTTGTTTTTGTGCAAGATGCGGGAGAATATCGCTTATTACGAAAACCGGTTCAGACTCATCTTCTCCAAGACAGACATTTACTGTTTTTCCGTCTTTTGTGCAGATAACTCCGTGGAGGGCTAGCGGCATTGTTACCCATTGATATTTTTTTATTCCGCCGTAATAGTGGGTGTTTAAGTAAACTAAAAAATCTTTTTCGTAGAGCGGGTTTTGCTTTATGTCAAGACGAGGTGAATCGATGTGCGCTCCCAAGACGTTCAAGCCTTTTTCTAGTGAATCGGTTCCTAGCTCAAAAAGGGCAACAGCTTTATTCATTTTTTTTATATAAACCTTGTCGCCTGGTTTTACGCTAGAAAGCGAGTCTAAGTCTTTATAGCCATTTTTTTCGGCGAGTTCGATTATTTGTTTTGCACATTCACGCTCTGTTTTTCCATTGTTCAGAAAGTTTTTGTAATTATTGATTAAATTTGTCATTTTTTTATTCTCCCATAAAAAACAAGTTTGCAAATTAAAAAATAAAAACCACGAAAAAATCCGTGGCTTTTATAAAAGTGGAGATGGGGGGAATTGAACCCCCGTCCGAAAGTGTAATCCAAATACATCTACATGTTTAGTTATGCGAATTGGTTGTCAGGAAACACTTGGCAGCATAACAAGCATTGTCTCCGTATTCAGCCTAAAAAGTCCCACAAATCCGGCTGAAATGATTTATGGCAAGTCCCTGTTTGTAACAGAACGTCTTAAAGTTAGGAACAGCGCCCTAAGCGTTCCGGCTAACGCAGACTAAGCAGCGAGAGCTTCTGCAGAAGAAGCTTCAACAACTTCTTCTTCTTTTCTTGCGAAAATTGCAGTTATTTTTTTGTCAGTTCGGGGAACCTTCACTCCCACATGCAGTAAGTGCATTATTCACAGTCGTCGAAACCGGTGCACCCCCATTTTTCTCTATGAAAATATAGTAAATTTAAATAAAAGCGTCAATCCAAATACTGTAAATTGACACTTTTATTTTGTCTAGGCAGTTACTTTAGAACCAATTAAAAGTGTTTCTGGAGAAGGAAGTTTTCCTGAAAGAACAATATCCTTTGTAACGGTAAATTTCTTCTTTCCCTTGATGCTTGGAGCTTCGTACATAAGATCCATTAAAAGTTTTTCACAGATTGAACGAAGTCCTCGCGCCCCGGTTTTTTGTTTGATCGCAATATCTGCAATTTCTTCAAGCGCGTCTGGAGTAAACTCAAGATCCAAGTCGTCAAATGCAAAACTTGCCTTAAGCTGTTTTATAATGGAATTCTTTGGTTCTGTAAGAATTCGGGTTAAGTCTGTCTTTGTAAGCTCCTTGAGAGCCACAGTAATTGGCATACGGCCGATAATTTCCGGAATAAGACCGAACTTTACAAGGTCGTCAGGTGTGCACTGATTTAGAAGCTCCATTTTCTGGGCTTCGTCCATGGTTCCAACGTTTCCGCCAAATCCCATTGTTTTTCCAGCAATGCGCTGTTCAATAATTTTATCGATACCAACGAATGCTCCTCCAAGAATAAAGAGGATGTTCGTCGTGTCTATTTCAATCATTTCCTGGTTCGGATGTTTGCGTCCGCCTTGAGGGGGTACTGACGCAACTGTTCCTTCTATGATTTTAAGCAGAGCCTGCTGTACGCCTTCTCCGCTTACATCGCGGGTTATAGAAGTGTTTTCGCTTTTTCTGCCGATTTTGTCGATTTCGTCAATAAAAATGATTCCGCGTTCTGCGGCCTGAACATTTCCGTCTGCGGCGTTAATCAGTTTAAGAAGAACATTTTCTACGTCTTCGCCGACATAGCCGGCTTCAGTAAGCGTTGTTGCGTCTGCAATTGCAAAAGGAACGTTCAATTTTTGAGCCAGTGTTTTTGCAAGAAGGGTTTTTCCGCTTCCTGTTGGTCCGATAAGAAGAACGTTTGATTTTTCGATTTTTACTTTGTCTTCACCGTCAGCTTCAAAATCCGGGAGCGAGCCTGCTTTTTGAGCCGCCATTCTCTTATAGTGATTGTAAACTGCGACTGAAAGAACTTTTTTTGCATAATCCTGGCCTACAACGTACTGATCGAGATATTCTTTGAATTCTTTTGGGGAAGAAACATCGCTTAAGTTAATCGGAGTAAGGCTGCTTTCGTTTTCTAGTCCGATAAGATACTGTTCGCAGGCCTCTACACATTGAGAACAAATGCGAAGCTCGTTGTTTGGGCCGCCAGCAACCAGAGGTCTTTTTTCTCCGCCTGGTCTTCCGCAAAATGAACAGCGGTTGTTTTCGTTATGAAATCCTAACATTATTTTGCCTCTTTATCTGATGAAACTCTTTTTGGCATTACCTTGTCAACAATGCCGTATTCCTTTGCTTCTGTAGCAGTCATGTAGAAGTCGCGCTCAATGTCTTTTGCAACCTGTTCGTAAGATTTTCCTGTTTTTTCGGCAAGAAATTCAATTGAAAGTCTTTTGATTCTTAAAAGTTCTTTTGCCTGAACAGTGATGTCGCTTTCCTGACCGCGGACTCCACCTGAAGGCTGGTGAATCATAATGCGGCTTGAAGGAAGAGAAAATCTTTTGCCTATTGTTCCGCCGGCAAGAATAAGAGCGCCCATTGAGCAAGCCTGACCGATGCAGATTGTCTGAATGTCGCATTTTACGTATTGCATTGTGTCGTAAATTGCAAGTCCTGCTGTAACACTTCCGCCTGGAGAATTGATGTACATGCTTATGTCTTTGTCCGGATTTTCTGATTCAAGGAAGAGAATTTGCGCTACAATCAAATCTGCCGTAACATCGTTTATTTCGCCATCAACAAAGATGATTCTGTCTTTTAAAAGTCTTGAAAAAATATCGTAAGCGCGTTCTCCGTTTCCGCTTCTTTCGATTACCTGTGGTACTAAATTATTCATTGTTTCGTTCATGTTTGTTGCTCCGAGCTGATATGATTTTTTTTAGATATTTTAAATATAACAAAAAAAATCTAGAAGTCCAAAAAAAAACGGAATGTAAACAAGATTTTTTTTGTCACATTCCGTTCACATTTAAACTTTTATAAAATTAGTTTGCCTTGAAAAGGTCTGCAAATGAAGTTTTGTCGCCTTTTGCAACCTTAATCTGTGCAAAAATATCATCGTAAAGTTTCTGTTCCTTTACATCGTCGATGAACCATTCTTTTGCACGTGGGTCAGCGTAGTGCTTTTTAACGTCTTCGACTGAAACACCGTTTGAATCTGCAAGCTTCTGGTATGCTTCTTCAACTTCTTCTGGAGTTACAGAAATATTTTTTGATTTAAGAAGTGAATCTACGATGATTCTGCTTTTTAGCATTTTTTCTGCATCTCCAGTCCACTGTGCGAGCATATCTTCTTTTTTCTGGCCAGAGGCTACAACCATTCTTTCGAGGTCTTCTGGAGTTGTCTGGAACTGCTGCGCCATCTGTCCCCAGCGGCCGTTAAGTTCTGCCTGGAGCATGCTTGCGGGAATTTCGATTGGATTTTTTTCGATAAGCTGCTCGAGAAGAGAATTTACTTTGATTTCTTTGATTTTTCTGTCTTTTGCAACGTTGAGATTTTTGAGAATGTCAGCCTTCAAGTCTGCAAGGGTTTTGTATTTGTCGCTTACGTCCTGTGCAAGATCATCGTCGAGTGCAGGAAGGTTGCGAACTTTAATCTGCTTTACAGTTACGCTATATTTTTTTGTATTTCCGGCAAGGTTTTTGTCAGCGTCTGTTTTTGCATATTTTTTTGTGATTTCTTTAGTTTCGTTTGTTTTCATTCCGATGATGTCATCATCGATTTTATAAACGTTTTCTGCTGTTCCAAGAGTGAATGTAAAACCTTCGCGTTTTGTTCCTTCTACAGTTTTTCCGTCTTCGCCGATCTCTTCAATGTCGATTGTAACGATATTGTCTTTTTCTGCTTTTTCGTCTTCTTTTTTGTCGATTACCGCAGCGTTTCTTTCCTGAATTCCTTTGAGCTCTTCCTCAACTTCTGCATCGCCTACAGAAACTTGAGGCTCTTTTACAGAAATCCCGTTGAAGTCTTTTACTTCTACAGAAGGAAATACATCGTAAGTTACAGTGAAAGTGAAGTCTTTTGCAGTGTCAAATGCCGGCATTTCGTCCATTTTTGGCTGCGCATAAGGAAGAGGGCGGCTTGAAAGATCTTTTTCGTCCTGAAAAATTTCGTTCAATACGCTGTCGATGAGATCGCCTGCCGCTTCCATTTTGATCTGTTCGCCGTATTTGCGTTCAAGAACTGATGCAGGTACGTGACCTTTACGGAATCCTGGAATCTGAACTTGTTTTACATATTTTCCGAGTGTTGTTTTATAACCGTTTGCTACGTCTTCTTTTGCAACTGTTACTGTTAATTTTGCTGCCGAATGTTCAAGCTTTGTGATTTCTTTTGTGAATTTCACTTTTTGGCCCCTTGAAATAAAATGATTGGAACCTCTAAAAAAAATAGAGATGCCGTAATAAAAAAAAGCGATTCAGATGAAATCCAAATCGCTTTGCATAGAGCGGGAAACGGGAGTCGGACCCGCGACATCCACCTTGGCAAGGTGGCGCACTACCACTGTGCTATTCCCGCAAAAATAATTTGCATCTGTTTATAATCTGTTTTACAACAGTTGTGCAATAGAGCGGGAAACGGGAGTCGGACCCGCGACATCCACCTTGGCAAGGTGGCGCACTACCACTGTGCTATTCCCGCAAAAATGTTTTTGCTGAAATGCTGATTAACTTTTATTTAAGAAAAGTTGCAATCAACGTGATAGAAAATATATCAGTTTGAAAAAAAAATGTCAATTTGTTTATTTGGAAAATTTAATTTTTTTGCGATTTTTTAAAATTTACGCCGGATGCGCCGCCCTTTAGTTGCAAAACTCTGGTTTTGCAATGAGCGTTAGCGAAGGCAGAGCAGCCGGTTAAGGAAAATACGGAACGCCGGCGGAAAACTTTTTTTTGAAAAAAAATGCCGTCCCGAATTTTTATAATCTTATGGCGAAAATAATACATTTTGACTTTGGTTTGTTGTTTTTATCGTTTTTGTCTGATATTATAGTTAGAAATGAAAAGTAGAATTTTATCACCTTCGTTGCTTTCTGCGGATTTTTCTAATCTTGCGGAGGCCTTGAAACTTTGTGAGGAAAAAAAATCGGGTGCGGTTCATATTGATGTTATGGACGGACATTTTGTTCCTCAGATTACTTACGGACAGCCAGTTATAAAATCTGTAAGAAAACTTACATCTTTGCCGTTTGATGTTCATCTTATGGTTGAGCGTCCTGAGGAAATGGTTGACACCTTTGCGCAGGCTGGGGCTGACTGGATTACTTTTCATCAGGAAGCGACTGTGCATATAGACAGGCTTGTTTCTCATATTCATTCGCTTGGAAAAAAGGCTGGAGTTTCTATTGTTCCGTCGACTCCTGTAAGCGCAATAAAGGAAATTCTTCCGGAAGTTGACCTTGTTCTTGTAATGACGGTTAATCCTGGCTTCGGCGGGCAGAAACTGATTCCCTATTGTGTTGGAAAAATTGCGGAGCTTGATTTAATAAGAAAGGAAAAAAATTACAATTATTTGATTTCGGTTGACGGCGGAATAAACAACGAAACTTTGCCTTCTGTGCTTGACGCTGGTGTTGATGTGGTTGTTTCGGGCTCTGCCTTTTTTAACGGCTCGTTTAAGTGGGAGGCGTAAATGCTTGCGCGGACTTTTTGTGGACAAGATCGGAACGGCTTAAAACGGTTTTTTGTTTTTTTTGCGGCTGCTTTTTTTGCGGCAGGAAGCATTTTTTGTCAGAAATATTCTGCGGAGCAAGAGCAGGGCTTTGAGGCTTTTAGAAAAAATGACTGGGCTTCTGCGATGTTTTTTCTGCGGAAGGCTGGAAGTTTGCCTGAAGGTTTTGACGAAGAGACTCTGTATCTTTTGGTGATGAGCGAAATCAATGCCTGCGAATATTCTGACGCGCTTTCTGACGTAAACGTTTTTTTGCAGTCTTTTGATAAAAGTCAGTATCTCCCGTATATGCATTTTCAAAAAGGACGGATTCTGCATCTTTTGGAACGCAATGAAGAGGCAGTTTTGGTTTTGAGCGATTTTTGTCATCTTTATCCGGATAGCGAGCTTTATGCGGCGGCTTTGTATTGGGTTGCCGAGTGTTTTTACGATGAATATAATTTTGATTCTGCCCGCGCTCTTTATGAGCGCGTTGTGTCGGATTTTCCGGCAGATGCGAAGGCTGGAGACTGCCGCTATCGTCTTGAAATGATTGCTCAGCGTGAGCGTGAAGAAAAATTGATTTATCTTTTAAAAGTAACCGGAGAAGAAAATCTTTCTGCGCGTGAAGAATATGAAAGACAGATAAAACTTTATCAAAGCCAGGATAAAATGGGGTTGAGAAAAAGCCTTGCCGATTCTCAGAACCGGATTGCCGAGCTTGAGGCGGAACTGGCGGAGCAGAAAAAAGTGAATTCCTCTCTTGAAGCGAAGGTGAGGAATCTTGACAACGTGATAAGTCCGCAAAATGTTTTGAAGGAAAAAAATGATGAGAAAATTTCTGTCCCGAAAACTGATCCAGAAATTGAGGCCCTAAAACAAAAGGCTTTGTTCTTGCAGTTTTTGCTTGAAGAAAAATAGCAGTTTTTTTTGTGTTTTTTTAGATTTTTAAAGTGTTTTGGCTTTTATAAGAATAAAAAATTATGCTTAAAAATAAAAATTCCGGAGATAAAAATTATGAAAGTTTTGAAAAAAAATCGTTTCAATAAGGTTTATTTTGAAAAAAAAGTTCTTTTATGCGCTGTTCTTGCGGTTTTTGCAGGCGGTGTATTTTATTCTCAAACCGAAAATGTGAATAGCGAAGCGCCGGCTGAAAGTCTTGGAGCAATGGAAAGTTCTGAAAATTCTGAGAAGGAATCAGTTTCCAAGGACGCTGGAAAACTGGAAAAAGAAAAGGCTGAAGAAAAAAAGGCAAAAAAAGAAAAAACTAAGAAAACAAAAAAGACAGAAAATGCTGATGAAGCTGATAAAAAACAGGAAAAGAATAATGAGATTACAAAAATCGATCCGTATCTTGGCGATGTTTATATTCCTGTAAAAAAATATTCACTTTTCTTTGAAAATTATTCTATCGAGTGTAATTCTGACCGTGGAACTTTTAATTTTTATTCTTCTCAAAAAAATCGCAAAAAAACTCCGGTTCTTTCAAATTATGAGGATTCAATTTCTTCATCTTTCTTTTTAAAAATTGGAAAAACAGTCTACTGCCTGAATAAAGACAGCGCGGTTCAAAAAGAGCTATGGAAAACAGCGAACGGAGCGCGGCTTGTTTACACAATAAGTAACAGAGCGCGTGTTGCCATAGATTTTTCGTTTGAGCCGGAAGAAACTGTTAAAAAGGTTTTTGCCCTTGAGCAAAATGATGAAAAAATTGCAATGAAACAGGATGAAAATCTTTTAAAAACAGAAGAAGAGGAAGAAGCTTCGGGCGAGGATGTTTTGCCTGGTGTAATAAAAATCAGGGCTTATGTTACAAATCTTTCTGAAAAAAAAGCAAATTTTGCATTGAAGGCTGTTTTGGATACGTCTGTTGGCGAAGGAGCGGATGTTCATTTTTTGACAGAAAACGGCCTGTCATTTAATTCTGAGCATCAGTTTGAAAATATGATCAAAGAGAGGGTGTTGTGCGTTTCTGACTCGAAAACTTCCGCGGAATTTGTTTTTGAGGGAAAAAATATCTCTTCTCCGGAAGTTGTGACGGTTGCAAACATCTCATATTTGAATTCTCCGAGATGGATTATGGTTTCGGAAAACGGAAGAAGCTTTAATTCGCTGAATGCGTATAATAATTCGGGAATTTCGGTTGTCTGGCCGCAGAAAACGCTTCAAAAAGAAGAAACTTATTCAATTCAATTTTTTGCAGGAATTTCTTGCAACGGAAGAAAATGCGATACTTTAAAATACGTTGATTTTGCTGGAATTGGCGGCACAAAAAAACTTGAAAAAAGTGAGGCGGCTGCGAGCTTTGATGTTTCAGGTTCAAGAAAAACCGATGTTGATTTTATAGTTCAAAACGTTACTGAAAAACAGCTTGATTTTGAATATATTCAGAACCTTATAAATCGGATTGACGCTCTTGAAAGCACGGATGCCGATATTGACAGAAATGAGCTTAGGCAGCTTAATTCTGAGCTTGATGCTATTCTTGCAGCCTTGAGGAAGCGGAACTAAAATGAGCCGGGCAACGATTGACGAAGCGCGTTCACTTATTCGGAAAAAAAAGTATTCAAATGCGATTGTTCTGCTTGAAGGTGTCCGCGAAGTCTACAGAAACAGTTTCGATTATTATTTGATTTTGGGAATTGCCTGCCTTTACTCTGGCGATTATGGAAATTCGTACAGGAATTTTGATGAAGCACGGCACATAAAAGTTCAAAACGTAGACTTGCTTTTGGGACAGGCCGCTTTATATTTGGTTCGCGGAGATACAAGCGCTGCAATTGGCTATTATCTTGATATTCTCGATCTTGAGCCGGAAAATAAAAAGGCAAAGGCTGCCCTTGAATTTGTCCGCTCAAAAGGAGATTATGAAACGATTGTAAAATGGACAGATACTGGAAAAATAAAAGAATTTTATCCAGAAGTTGCTGCAAAAAAAGGAATCTGGCCTCTTGCGTTTTCTGTCCTTGCCGGAGGTTTTGCTGCTCTTGCCATTCTTTTTTGCATGAACTTAAGCAAGACAAGACAAGAGGCGCAGAGAGCGGATTTGAGCGAGCTAGACCTGACAGCTTCCGATAAGTCGAATTTGCAGGAAAAGGATTTGTCTGGCGGAGTTTATAAGTATATTCTTTCGGATTCTCAGATTACGCAAGCTTATGAAAAGGCAAAATTTTATTTTCAGAATTACAGGGATAATTCTTCCCGGGTTGAAATAAACAGAATTTTGAATTCAAATGCATCTCAGTCTGTAAAATCTAAGTCGGAACTTTTGGTTTCGTATTTTGAAGAGCCTTCTTTTGACAGTTTTTCTAGTCGTCCTGAAGAGAATTTTTCATATTCAACCGTAGCGGCAGAACCTGCTCTTTATTTGGACTGCTGGGTTGTCTGGTCTGGAAGAATTTCCAATGCAAAGACTGAAAATGACATTTTTAGTTGCGATCTTCTTGTCGGATACGAAAATCTTGAAAGAGTAGACGGAATTGTTCCGGTGATTTTTAATGTTGTTCCAAAAATAGAAGGAGACCGTGCGGTAAAAATTCTAGCGCAGGTAAAACTAAAAGACGGAAAATTGTGTCTTGTTGGACGCTCTGTTTATCAGCCTTTGAGAAAAAATTGATAAAAATTCGATATTGATGTAAAAATATACTGAAAAATTCAAAAAAAATGTGTAAAAATTGAATTTCAGGGCCATATATATAGTGGGAGGAAAAAAGGTGGCTAAAATGGTAGAAACAAATCAGTCGGCAGATATGTCGGAAAAACTGAAAGCTCTTGAAGCGGCTCGCATCCAGATTGAAAAACAGTTTGGTGCTGGCGCGCTTATGAAACTTGGAACTCAGCCGGATGCTCAGGGCGTTGATGTAGTTCCTTCTGGTTCGATTTTGCTTGACGAAGCTCTCGGTGTAGGCGGTTATCCGCGCGGTCGAATTATCGAGATGTATGGTCCGGAAAGTTCTGGAAAAACGACTCTTGCTTTGCATGCGATTGCGGAAGCTCAGAAACTTGGCGGAATAGCTGCATTTGTCGATGCAGAGCATGCTCTTGACCCGGTTTATGCAAAAAATCTTGGCGTAAATATTGATGAATTGTGGGTTTCGCAGCCGGATACAGGAGAGCAGGCTCTGGAAATTACAGAAAATCTTGTTCGCTCTGGAGCTGTTGATATTATTGTTGTTGACTCTGTTGCCGCCCTTACTCCTCAAAAAGAAATCGAAGGAGATATGGGAGATGCGATGATGGGGCTTCAGGCTCGCCTTATGAGCCAGGCTCTCAGAAAACTTACGGCCATCGTAAATAAAAGCAAGTGCATAATCGTATTCATCAACCAGATTCGCATGAAAATCGGCGTAATGTTCGGCAATCCGGAAACTACAACCGGTGGAAACGCCCTTAAGTTTTATTCGTCTGTCCGTTTGGAAATTCGCCGAATTGAATCAATTGACGGAAAAGGAGAGGAAGACGCTGTCGGTAACCGTGTCCGCGTAAAAGTTGTAAAAAACAAGGTTGCTCCTCCATTCCGCAAGGTTGAGCTTGATATTTATTTCGGAAAAGGAATTTCTGCGACCGCTTCGTTGCTTGATTCTGCCGTAAAGCATGGAATAATCGATAAGCGTGGAGCATGGTATACTCGCGGAGACGAAAAAGTCGGCCAGGGAAAGGAAAATGCAATCAACTTCCTTACTCAGAATCCTGAGTATGCAAAACAGATTGAGGCTCAGATTCGTGCGGAAGTTTTTCCTGGACAGGTTTTAAAAACAAAGGAAGGTGTTCCTGTTTATCCTGAACAGGTAAAGGTCTCAAAAGCCTTGGAAAAAGCAGAGAAAGAAAGCGCAAAACAAAAAACTGCTTCTCAGATCGAGGCTTCTTCTGAAGTTGTGCCGTCTGCAAAGGATGCTCTTTTTTAGTTATGATTGATGTTGTTTTGGGAGTAGGCTCCAATAAAAGCTGGAACGGAATGGACAGTTTGTGTCTTTTAAAAAGGGCCTGCGAAGCTTTGAACGGTCTGCTCTCAGAATTTTTGATTTCGTCAGTTTACCGCACAAAACCTATGTATCTTGAAAATCAAGATGATTTTTATAATATGGCAGTTCGCGGTAAAATTGATGATGTTTATTCACCTTTTGACCTGCTCGAAAAAATTCACGTAATCGAATCTTGCTTGGGACGTAACCGTGAGCTTGAAGTAAGAAATGGACCGCGTTCAGTCGATATTGATATTGAATTTTTTGGTAATCAGACAGTAGATACAAAAACTCTCCAGATTCCTCATCCACGGCATAAAGAAAGGGCATTTGTTTTAGTTCCTTTACTTGAGATTTTAAAAGAAAATGCCGATTTTATAAAAAGAGAAGATTTTTCCAGCTATTTGGAAAAAATTGGTTCGGGCGGAGTTGAGAAATTCCTTTCGGCCCGGGATTTTATAGACGGAAAATTTTAATGAATAAGCGTTTTATAAAATCATCGTTTTTTTTTGAGGAGCTTTCATGGAACAGAACCTGGAGTTAAAAACAAAAACAATTGATTATGACGAAACTGCGGACAAAATCGTCCATAAGTATACCGTGGGTCAGTTTGAAGGTCCTTTGGATTTGCTTTGGACTTTAATCCGTGACAATAAAATCAATATTTATGATATTCCGATTGCCGAAATTACCGAGCAGTTTCTTGAATATCTTGATTATGCTTCTCAGGTTGAACTTGGCGATTTGTCCGAATTTTATAATATGGCGGCTCGCCTTGTTTATATAAAAAGCCGGATGATGCTTCCTGTTGAAGTAAAGGTTGATGACGACCTTGATTTTGACGATCCTCGTGAAGAGCTTGTTGAAAAACTTATTGAATACCAGAAATTTAAAAAGCTTTCAAATCTTATGGAAGAAAAAGAAGACGAAAGTGAATGGAATTTTGAACGAAAGAAAATTCAGCGGGTTCTTCCGTTCGATGATGAAAATATGTGGGAGCAGATAGATACTTGGGATCTTTTGCAGCAAATGCAGAAAATCTTTCAAAACCTTATTTCGCAGTACTCGGATTCAAAAATCATTGATATGTACGAAGAAATTTCGGTAAATGAAAAAATTACGCTGATGAATGAACTTCTTGAAAAAAAGGATGAATGTATGTTTACGGATTTGATTGTCAGACATGGCAATGTTCTTGATGTAATCTGCGCGTTTATGGCTCTTTTGGAAGCCGTAAAGTTTAAGATGGCAACGATTATGCAGAACAGAATGTTTGGCGACATAAAAATCTGTAGATATGCGGCATAAGGAATTATATAAAAAATGGATGTAAATCTCGAAAAAGAAATGGGGCTTGTAGAGGCGGTTCTGTTTTTGGACAGCGAGCCTCTTACTGTTGAGTCGATCGCAAAAATTGCAGAGCTTTCGGAAGATGTCATTGAGCAGTGTCTTGACGGGTTAAAGGAAAAGTATTCTCAAGAAAGTTCTGGTGTTGAGCTTTCAAAAATTACAGGCGGCTGGACACTTACTCCAAAGAAAGAATTTTGGGAAGTTCTAAAAGAGCGTTATGGAAATAAAAATGCAGGAAGATTGAGCCGTTCAGCAATGGAAGTTCTTTCGATTATTGCCTATAAGCAGCCTATTACGCGTGCTGAGATTGAATCAATTCGTGGAGTTCCGCCGGATAATATGATTCGTATTCTTCAGGAACGGCAGCTTGTAAAGGAAGTAGGCAGAAAAGATGCTCCTGGAAGACCGTGTCAGTTTGGAACTACAAAAGAATTCTTGAAATTTTTTAATCTTAATTCAATTGCAGAACTTCCTGCTCTTGATGAAAAAGAATCAGAGAGGTTCGAGCTTGCAAGATAATTCTCAAGAAAAAAAACAAATTCGGCTTCAGGCTTTTCTTGCTCATTGCGGACTTGCAAGCCGGCGCGCCTGTGAAAATATAATTACAGACGGACGGGTATGCGTAAACGGAAAAACAGTCAGTGAATTAGGGGTAAAGGTTTCAGAAAATGATGTTGTCTGCGTTGATGGAAAACAAATTTCTCTTGAAAAAAGAAAAATTTATGTTCTGTTGAATAAACCTGCTGGCTATGTATGTACCCAAACCGATGAAAAGGGCCGGCCGGTTGCTGTTGATATTCTGAAAGAAAAATATTCTGAGCGGCTGTACAATGTCGGCCGTCTTGATATGTTTAGTCGCGGAGCTATAATTTTTACAAACGATGGAGATTTTGCCGCAAAACTGAGCCATCCTTCTAGTGAAATTGAAAAAGAATATCTTGTAGAAACCAGTTATCCTCTGCCAGAAGGTCTTGAAGATCGCTTTGCACGCGGAATTCGTGTCGAAGGGATTTTTTACAAAGCAAAAAGCGCGCAGGTTGTAAATTCTCACAAAATGAGGGTTGTTCTTGTCGAAGGTAAAAACCGCGAAATTCGCCGTGTATTTACCGATGCGGGAGCCGCAATCCGAAGCCTTCGGCGTATCAGGATTGGAAATGTAAAACTTGAAAATTTGGAAGAGGGAAAATTCCGTGAGCTTTCTGAAAAAGAAGTAAAAGAACTTTTATCTCTTTGCAAAAATAATATTGGGAGCGAAATATGATAATCGCAATGGACGGACCTGCCGGAACAGGAAAATCTACAGTTGCATCGTTGATTGCAAGAAAATTAAGAATTACCTATCTGAACAGCGGAAGTTTTTATCGGGCGCTTACAATGGCTCTTAATTCTTCTGATATTGATATTTCAGATTCTGAAAAAGTGCTTAAATTCTGCAAAAAACAGAAGCTTGAATATAAAAATTCACGTCTTGTGCTTAATGGAGTCGATGTTGAAGATCATCTTCACGATGATGCGGTTAGCAAAAAAGTTGCTCAGGTGTCTTCTATTGTGCCAGTCCGCCATCTTGTAAACGAAAGAATGCAGGAAATAACTAAGTCTCTTGACATTGTCTGCGAAGGACGCGATATGACAACAGTTGTTTTTCCAAATGCGCAATACAAGTTCTATCTTGATGCCTCGATAGATGTTCAGGCTCAACGTCGTTTCGATCAGGGCGTTTCTAATATGACGCTCGAAGAAGTAAAGGCGGCAATTCTAAAACGCGATGAAATTGACAGGAATAAAGCAGAAGGAGCCTTAAAGCGTGCTCCGGATGCCTTTTACATTGATACATCAAACTTGACTATAGAGCAGGTTTGTGCGATAATCTTAAGCAAAATTCAAAACAAAGGGTTTACTATGGAACAGATGGAAGTGGAAAAGGAAGAGACAAAAAGCTCTATCCAGACACAATTAGAGGAGTCTCTCAAGAGTTTTATGCCTCTTGAAGATGGTCAGCTTGTTGACGGTACTGTAATTGCAGTTACAGATGAACTTGTATTTATCGATATTGGTGCTAAATCGGAAGGAAAGATTCCTGTGCAGGAATTTGCAGGAAAACTGCCAAAGCCTGGCGATGTAGTTTCCTGTGTGCTTGTAAAACTTAACGGCCGTAATGGTCCGGAAGTTTCTTTCACAAAAGCGCAGTCAAAACAGTTGTGGAAAGATCTCCGCAAGGCTGCTGAAGAAAAAACTCCAGTAGAAGGAACTATAGAAAAAGAAGTAAAAGGCGGTTTTGAAGTAAACCTTGGTGGCGATATTCGTGCGTTCTTGCCAATCAGTCAGTCTGATTCTTCAAAAGTTGAAGAACCGAAAAAACTTATTGGAACAGTTTCTAAATTCTATATTGAAAGACTGTATTCGGACAACAAGGCAAATGTTGTTGTAAACCGCAGAAAGTATCTTGAAGAAATTATCAACAAGGCTCGTGATGATTTCTTTGCAAATACTCAGGTTGGCGACACTGTAAAAGGAACTGTGAAATCATTTACAAGTTTTGGTGCTTTTATCGATCTTGGCGGTTTCGACGGTCTTCTTCATATCAATGATATGAGCTGGGGACATGTAACTCGTCCAAAGGATTTCGTAAAGAAAGGGCAGGAAATTGAGCTTAAAGTGATTGCTCTTAATCCTGAAGATAAGAGAATCAACCTGTCTCTTAAACATTTTACTGAAGATCCTTGGGTTCATTTTGAAGATAAATATCATGTAAATGATGTTGTTGAAGGAACAGTTACAAAACTCACAGACTTTGGCGCTTTTATTGCCCTTGAAGAAGGAATTGAAGGTCTCGCTCACATTTCTGAATTCAGCTGGACAAAGAAAGTAAACAAGGCTTCTGATATGGTTCAGATTGGCGACAAAGTAAAGTGTATGGTTCTCGGCTATGATATTCAGGCTGGACGCGTTTCTCTCGGTTTGAAACAGGTTACGCCAAATCCTTGGGATACAATTTCTGAAAAATATGCAGTTGATTCTGTAGTTCACGGAAAAGTTGTAAAAATCACAAATGCAGGTGCATTTATTCAGCTTGAAGAAGGTATCGATGGATTCCTACATTCAGAAGATATTTCTTGGACAAAGAAAGTTAAGCATCCTGGCAGCGAATTTACAGTCGGTCAGGAACTTGATGTAAAAATCCTTGATGTAAATCCTGAACAGCACCGCATTACAGTTGGCTTAAAGCAGCTTACAGATAATCCTTGGGTGGCATTTGCAGAAAAATACCATGTAGGTTCAACTCTTGAGGGCGAAATTACATCAATCACTGATTTTGGTGTATTTGTAAGAGCTCCAGAGGGAATCGAAGGTCTTGTAAACAAGGCTAACCTCAGCGATGACAAAGATGTTCCTTTTGAAGAAGCTGTTGAAAAATACAAGGTAGGCGACAAAGTTAATGTTTACGTTGTAGACATCAATGTTGAAAGAGAGAAAGTTGCTTTTTCTGTAAAAGATTTCAAAAAAGCTCAAGCTCGTAAAGAAATCAATCAGTATATATCTTCTGAAGATAATGTTGGTGGTGCATATACACTCGGTGATATGCTTAACGATCAGAAAAACAGTTAGTCGATTTCGATGGGTGAACTTGATTCTCTTACTTTTGAAAAACTAAAAACACTCATCGAAATAAACGGCAGAATAAATTCAAATTATTCAGATGTAAATGCGTTGCTGGTTTATATTCTTGAATCAGCAATGCGTTTGGTCGAATGTGAATCTTCTTCACTTCTGCTTGTAAACAAAGAAGACGGAACTCTTCGCTTTGTAGTTGCCTTGGGGCCGAAAGGTGCTGAGGCAAAAAATATAATTGTTGAAAAAAACAGTATTGCCGGTTGGGTTGTTGAAAATAATAAACATGTAATCGTCAATAATGTAGGTCTTGATCCGCGCTTTTCAGATACGGTTCAAAATAAAACTGGTTATGTAACAAAAACGATGATTGCGATTCCAATGCGTGTAAAAGGACAGTGCATTGGCGTAATCGAGCTTATAAACAAGTCTGGTTCGCGGGGATTTTGCAATTCTGATTTGGAAATTTTGAATCTTCTAGCAAGCCAGGCAGGAATTGCATATTTGAATGCAGATTCTTACCGGTCGGCAAAAGATAATTTTTCTGTATTGCAGAGTAATATCGTCAGTGGAAGCGATTATCATCCTTTTGTTGCAAAAAGTCCGGTTGTCTTGGATTTGCTTCATATAATTGATGAAGTTGCGAAGGCGAATACAACAATTCTTATAACAGGCGAAAGCGGTGTTGGAAAAGAACTTTTTGCTGAACAGATTCATTTGCGGTCAAACAGGGTCGGAAAGCCTTTTTTGCGCGTAAATTGTGCGGCTTTGTCGTCTGCGCTTTTGGAAAGTGAATTATTTGGGCATGTAAAAGGCGCTTTTACAGATGCAGTTTCAGATAGAAAGGGAAGGTTTGAGGCGGCAGAAGGCGGAACTTTATTTCTTGACGAAATTGGTGAATTGCCTTTGGAATTGCAGTCAAAACTGCTTAGAGTTTTGCAGAGTCACACTTTTGAGAGAGTTGGTTCTAACGAAACGATTTCTGTCGATGTCCGGATTATCGCTGCGACGAACCGTAATCTAGAAAAAATGGTAAGTGAGGGGGCATTCCGTAGCGATTTATATTACAGGCTGAATGTAATGCCTATAAATGTTCCTCCTTTGAGAGAACGGAAAGAAGATGTGCTTCCGCTTGCAAAATTCTTTTTGGCAGAATTTGCGAACGAAACAAAAAAGAATTTTGAGTCTTTTTCGGCAGCCGCAGAGAAAACTCTTTTGGAATATTATTGGCCTGGAAATATTCGTGAATTGGAAAATTCAATAGAAAGGGCCTGTGTTTTGGGTAAGCCTCCGCTTATTCAGACTGAAGATTTAAGAATCAATTCAACTGTTGCTAGTGTTCAAAAAAATAAAACGCAGGATAGTTTTGAAGAGATTGCTGATGAAATTGCGAATCCAGCTGATGGGGACAGAACCTTAAGAACAGCTTTAAATAAATTTAAAACCGCCTATATTAAAAAGATTCTTGATTCTACATCTTGGAATCAGACAGAGGCGGGAAAAATTTTGGGAATCCAGCGGACTTATGTTTCACGATTGCTGAATGAACTTAAAATCCGTTGAATATAAATAAAAAATTTGGAGATAAAAATATGTCTAATGAAGAATCAAAAACGTCTGTTCTTGGAAAATTCCTTGAAAAAAATATAAAAGTTATCGGTGGTTTGATTGCCATTTTAATAGTGTTTGTTATTGTTGCGGTAGTCGGCTCTTCAATAAAAACAAAGGTCGCTGAGGAAGGACTTTCTCAGGTTGATATGGTTGAATATACTTTCAAGAAAGATGCGGATGATATTTCTGCAGAAGATTTTAAGGCTAGGCAGGAGACTGCACTTGCTGAACTTGAAACTCTTGCTTCGAAAGGTGGAATTGTAGGTGTAAGGGCAAATATGCTAAAGGCTGAGATTCTTTTTGAACAGAAAAATTATGATGCAAGCCGCAGCGCCTGGTTAAAGGCTGCTGCGGCAAAAAAATCGACTTATACGGCTCCTCTTTGTTATTACAATGCGGCAATTTGTTCTGAAAACTTGAATGATTTGGAAGACGCCATTTCTTGTTATGAAAAGGCGATTTCTTCGAAAAATTTTTATCTTATCGACCATGCATATTTTAGCCTCGGTCGCGTGAACGAAGCTAAAGGTGATTTGGAAAACGCTGTTGAAGCTTATGAAAAAATTGAAGCAATTCATTCTGGTTCAAGATGGGCAAATCTTGCAAAAGACCGGATTATTGCAATTAATTTAACAAAAGCAGAATAATTTGTAACTTGATAAATATAAAATAGTTTTTTTATTATGAAAAGTTTCCCTATGGCAAGTAAAATATTTATTATGTGTATTCTTGCCTTTACGGAAACTTTTTTTGTTTCCTGCGGACTTGAAGATGTAATAACAGTAAATGCTCCGACATCTCTAATCAATAGCCCGCTTTACAGTGGCGATGATTATTTGAAATGGTACGCTTCTTTTAGGGTGAATGAAACCGACCAGCCCGATTCTTTTTCTGGAACTGAAATTTATTATAAAATTTACAATAATTCCAGCGATTTAATCTCCCAGCGAAATTCAATTCTCTCCGTAAACACGAGCAGTAATTCGACAGCGGCGGCTACAAGAATGGTTGATACTTATCAGTATCAGGTTTTGGGCGCACGTTCTTTTAAGACTAACAAAACTGTTTCTCAGTCGGTGTTTGTTCCTGCTTCTATTCTAAAAGATAGGTTAAATGTCGCTTTTCGGGTAAAAACTTATGCTGGAAATGAAAATTACGGAGCTAATGGAGAGGATGTTTCGAGTTTTGAACAATTTCGTGCATGTGTAAAGTTTTCTGGCCGTTTAAGGGCTTTTGTCAATGATTCTACAGTTTTTGTTGATTATGACTCTTCAGAGGGCTGGAAATATTTTTCTGGAACTTCGGGTAGTTTTGGAACCTCAGTTTCATATGATGACATAGATTTTATCATTCCTTCGAGAAGCAATGGAAAATCATTTGATTTTTTTGATGAACAAGATACAGATTCAGACGAGAATGTACAGCCGTCGGAAAGTGATGATGATTATAAGCATAATGATTCGGCTTCTGCGAGCGATACTTATTATGTTCAGTTTTTTTCAGTCGGAGTCGCATTTGATAGCAGTTCACTTTCGAACGCTTATAGTCTTCTCCTTGATCTTGGTTCAGTTCCGATAATAAAAAATAAATAGTATCGGCTGTAAGTGTTTTTTTTGCAGAAAAAAACAAAAATTGCAATAATTTTAGAAAAATGCGGCAGATTGAGTGTTGCAAAAAAAATGCAATTTTGATAAAGTGAATAAATACGAGATTGTAGCTCAGTTGGATTAGAG
>NZ_DBJD01000078.1:23036-25119 GCF_002297065.1 Treponema sp. UBA785
TTTTTTTTATTTAAATCTGGCTAGGGAAAATGCCTTTTTTTACCGCGAAAATGCGTGTGTGACATAAATTTGTAACATAAAAAAAGGGGTTTCTTTATGTCGTCAAAACCATTTTCTTTTCTTTGCAGAAACGGCATCTATTACGTCCGTTTTAAGAATGAGCTTACCGGGCATTATATTTCAGCGAAATCCACGCGGACAGGCGACAAAAAAGAGGCGGAGCGGATTGCCTGGCAATGGTTTTTAGATAAAAACTGCGAGCGCCTGAAAATCGAGGACAAAAAGCTCAACGAGCTTGTGCGGAGCGCGGACTTGAGCGACAGCCTGATTGACTACGTGATTTGCGAGGCGAAAAAGCGCGGAATTGTCAAAAGCGTTGTAAGACGCGGCGAAAAAGGAAACATAGACGCTTTTTCGTATTGCCTTGATTTCTGGGATTTTGAAAAGTCGCCGTACATCCGCCAGAAAATCAGAATGGGGCAGAGGCTCACAAAAAAGCACTGCGAGGCGCAAAAGACAAACATAGAAAGACGCTTCGGGCAGTTCCTGAAAAACAGGCTTCTGGGCGAAATAACAAGGGACGATATTGAAACTCTTTTTGACGAAACCGGGCTTCTGCCGCTTTCAGGACATTCAAAAAACTACATTATGCGCTCGCTTCTGGTTCCTCTGAAATTCGCTTATTTTCACGGGATAATTCCGGCAGACCTTTTTTCAGGCTGGATTTTTTTCAGCGAAAAGTATAGAAAACGGCAGATTCTCAGCCCGGAGCAGATGCAGGCTCTTTTTGCCGTTGAATGGGGAAACCCCAAGGCGAAGCTCGCCGCAATTCTTTCTTCTGTTACGGGGCTCCGTCTTGGCGAAATACTAGGGCTTCAAAAAGGCGACCTGGGAAAGGGCAGAATTTACCTGAAGCATTCCTGGAGCGAAAAGGACGGGCTGAAGAGCACAAAAAACGGAGAGGAAAGAGAAATCATAGTTCCGTTCATGTGGATTATCAGCGCGCTTTTAAATCTTGCCGAGCAGAACCCCTACAAAACGGCAATGGACGCGTTTGTGTTCTGGGGAAGCTCAGAGAACAAGCCTCTTGATCATAAGATATTCAACAAGTTCCTTAAGCGCGCGCTGGTTAAATGCGGCTTTTCGGAGGAGGAGAGCAAGAAATACTGCTTCCATTCCTTGCGCCATTTTTTCACGGCGAGCATGTACGGAAAAATCAACGACACAACCTTGCAGAGGCAGACCGGGCACAAGACGCATTCAATGCTTCTGCACTATGCGGACCACGAGACCGAGACCGAAAACACAAGGCTTTGCGCCCTGCAGAGAAACACGTTCTTTTATCTGCAGGACGCAAATTATTTCTAGCCGTTTCCGCGCAGCGCCTTGATGAAATTGTCGGCCTCGTCCTCCTGCTTAGGCTGGATTTTAATCTTTGCGCGCGATGCCGGAGTTACTCCGTACTTTTCCATTGTGCGCTTGTAGATGTCCATTGATTCGTTGTATTTTGCGATAAGGTCGACGTCCTTGAACTTGTTGAGCCGCGCCCAGTATTCCGCGATTGAGCTGAACTGCGAAAGAACAGCGTTAAGGCAGTCCTGCGCCGCTCCGTATGCGATAAACGCGTCTGTCAAGGTAGGAATGTCAACGGCGGTAACAAGCCCGTTTTTCTGGAGAACAGGAACAATTTCAAGCCACTTTTCTTTCGCGTCGTGATTAAGCCCGTCCGGAACGCTCACTTCCTCCAGCGCGTCCAAAGTTACACCGCGGTTCGCGTGCCTGTCTTTTCTATAGGTTCCGTCCTTGATATGCTCTTCTGTAGTTTTGATTGGTCTTCCCATGCCTGTATAGTCAGTACAGGCTTTATTTTTTTAAAGCGCCGATTGCGGCCTGGAATGTCCTGTCTATTTCGCTCTGGAGCGCGCTGAGGGTCTGAATAAAGGAGAAGCCGCCGTCTCCGGGCCGGATGTTCTCCCGCTCCTTTTTCTGCCTGCCTGTAATCAGATACTCCACGTCGGCTCCCAGGTATTCCGCAATCTTTAGGCAGACATCGCCGGACGGAATGGTTCCGCGCTTTTTCCAG
>NZ_DBJD01000032.1:0-2640 GCF_002297065.1 Treponema sp. UBA785
AGCACACTTACGGCTATATTGTTGATTTTGCGGACATAAAAGAAAACTTTGAGCAGACAAATGAAAATTATCTAAGGGAACTGAATAAATTCAACAACCCAAAAAACGCACCTGACAAGCAGATTCCAGAAACATTCTCCGCAATTTTTGAAGAGCCTCAGAAAATCGTGGAGCAGATTGATAACGCTTATGAAAAAATGTTCAGCTATAATACTGAAAACGTAGAAAGCTTTGTTGAGCAGATAAACAGAATTGAAGAAAAGCAGCCTTTGCTTGAGCTTAGAAATTCTTTGACTACAATCAGAAACCTTGCAAACGTTGTGCGCTCTTTTGGCTCTGAAAAAATAACGGATGAGAAAGTTCTAAAATATGTAAGCAGTCTTGACCTTTCACGAATCCCTCAGCTTTTGACAGAAGTAAACCGCAGAATTGATTTAATCAACTTCAAGGCAATTCAAAATCCTTCCGCCGAAACTCTGGATATGATTGCGGATATTTTGGACGGAATTGAATTCCATTTTTCAAAAGTCGGAACAGAAGAGCTTGTGATTAAAGCCAACTGCGAGACTATAAAAGACAAAATCAGAAGAACAGCAAGCAGCCTGAGCAGCTACTTTGACCAGGAAGACCCCGAGTATATAACGCTTAAAGATTTGTTTATGCATGCTTTGGCAAAAACAGATTTTGTTGAGTACGATTACGCAAAGTTCACGCAGCAGAACAAAGATTTTGACGAAATTCTTGAACGGCTTAGCCGGCTTAAAAAGAAAACAGAAAATCTTTTTGAGAAATATAAAGGAGACGCAAAATTTGTCCGTGTCCACAAGCGGATTCACGAAGAAAACAGAAGAAGAACATCTGCCTCTCCAAATGCAAGCGCGCAAAACTGGATTTTGGACGACAAGGATTTGACGATTTACCGCACGCTTATGTCTCTTAAAAATACAATCGATATGCAGGTTTACAACCAGGAGGCGATTCTAAAAAGCGACCCTTATTTTGAAAAAACTGTAATGAGCCTTGTTGGAAACGGAATGGCAGAGCTGAATATCCAAAGTCCGCGCGCAGACCGCGAATTTATAAAAGACAAAATCGTTGCGCAGTATCTTAATCAGTACCATGCAACCTATGGGAGAAATTGATGACAGTAGAACAGATAAAAAACGAGACGTTCAAGCTTATAGATGCCTTAAAAGCAACATGCCAGCAGTACGGCATGGGAAACGACGGCAACGAGTACAAAATCATTACTCAGGTTTTT
This sequence comes from Treponema sp. UBA785, assembly GCF_002297065.1. Lineage (NCBI taxonomy): Bacteria > Pseudomonadati > Spirochaetota > Spirochaetia > Treponematales > Treponemataceae > Treponema > Treponema sp. UBA785. The sequence goes on from NZ_DBJD01000032.1 coordinate 1,262, forward strand.
CTTTATAAATTCCTGAACGACAAATTCTGCTTTGAAGTAAAGAAGCTGAATTCTCCGATTGTAAAAAAAATTCTTGAAGCGGAAAGTTTTGAAGAAGGCTATGCCTCGCTTTCTGAAGATGAACGCCTTGACTTGCTTGATTTACTGGACGCGAACATTCCGCGCCTAAAGCCGGAACACTTGATTGGCAATTTATGGAGCCAGCAGTCAAAAGGAACCTTCGACACGATTTTTGACGCGACAATGCGAAACATTGCAGACGAGAATATTGAAATTTTCAATACGCACACTTCCGATGAAACAAAGATTCCGATTTTTGAGGACCTTACAATTTTTGTTACAGACACTGCGCAGCGGCCGGCTTTTGCCCGCGCCTTAGTTGACAAGCTAATAAAATTCAGTTTTGAGGAAGTTTTTGCCCAGCGTTACGATTTTTTTGCCGCAATTTTCGAATATCTTATAAAGGACTACAACACAGCAGGCGGCGGAAAATACGCGGAATATTATACGCCTCATTCCATCGCTACAATTATGGCGCGGCTTTTAGTAGGAGATTCAAAAGACCTTCATAATATTGAATGTTACGACCCGAGCGCAGGAACTGGCACTTTGCTTATGGCTTTGGCGCATCAGGTTGGCGAGGACAAGTGCACGATTTATTCTCAGGACATCAGCCAGCGCTCAAACAAAATGCTAAAGCTCAATCTCCTTTTGAACAACCTCGTGCTTTCTTTGGACAAGGCGATTCAGGGCGACACGTTGGTAAATCCATACCATAAGAGCGATGACGGAAACAGCCTGCGCAAATTTGACTATGTTGTTTCAAATCCGCCGTTCAAGATGGACTTCAGCGACACAAGAGAAAAAATCGCCTCGCAGACGCAAAGATTCTGGGCAGGAGTTCCGAATGTGCCTGCAAAGAAAAAAGAAAGCATGGCGATTTACACCTGCTTTATTCAGCACGTCATAAATTCCCTGAAAGATTCCGGAAAAGGCGCGATTGTTGTTCCAACAGGATTTATAACTGCAAAAAGCGGAATTGAAAACAAGATTCTTAAAAAAATCGTGGATGAAAAAATCGTAAGCGGCGTTGTGAGCATGCCGAGCAATGTTTTTGCCACCACAGGAACAAATGTCTCCGTTGTTTTCTTTGACAAGTCCAAAAAAGATGAAGACGCGAAAGTGATTTTAATCGACGCCTCAAAACTCGGCGAGGAATACAAGGAAGGCAGCAACCAGAAACGCCGCCTGCGGGACTTTGAAATTGACAAGATTGTTGATACATTCCTTAAAAAAGAAGCCGTGGAAGATTTCAGCGTTGCCGTTACATATAATGAAATCATTGAAAAAGGCTACGTCCTTAGCGCGGGCCAGTATTT
>NZ_DBJD01000032.1:2783-4455 GCF_002297065.1 Treponema sp. UBA785
CCGCAATGTTCCAAGAAAGCCGCAATCTAGAGGAAGAAATCCAGAATCAGCTGAAAAGATTGCGGTTTAATGATTAAAAGAGGAAAATTGCATATAAACTATGCCTAAATTATTCCAACTTTTCTATGGAAAAAAGCAAAAAGAGCATATATAATTTATACAAATAAGGAGTTGTATTCCGAATTTGTATAAAAGGTGCTTTATGATTTTTCATAGAAATGTGCTGGACCGGCTTTCTTTCATGGCGGAGCATTTTCCGGTTGTAATGGTTTGCGGCGCGCGTCAGGTTGGGAAAACTACGCTTTTAAAAGAATTTGCCCAAAAAAACGGCGAGATAAATTATGTTACGCTTGACTATCCGAATGTGAGGGAACTTGCAAAGTCAGATCCGGAACTTTTTTTGAAGCAGTATAAAAAAGAAAATGCTCCTCTTGTTATTGATGAGATTCAGTATGCCCCTGAAATTCTTCCGTATATAAAAATCTTTGTTGACGAGAATGCTCTTTCTGAAAACTGCAACGGCCAGTTTTTTCTTACAGGCTCGCAGATGTTCTATCTTATGAAAAATGTGAGCGAGTCTCTGGCTGGGCGTGTCGGAATTATTTCGCTTTATTCGTTCAGCCGTAGGGAAATTTTTAGCCTTGATTCCGTTCCCTTTTTGCCGTCTAATGATTTTTCAAAAATCAAAAAGACTGCTGGAAAATCTTCCGTTTTTGATGATATTTACCGCGGTGGAATGCCAAAAATGATTACAGATCCGGAGCTTTCTCCGGAGGATTTTTTTGGCTCTTATATGCAGACTTATTTGGAGCGCGACATCCGCGATTTAATCAACATAAAAAACGAGTCAAAATTCCTGAAATTTATTTCGTGCGTGGCCGCAAGAACTGCTCAGGAGGTGAATCTGTCTGATATTTCAAAAGATGTCGGAATCGACGGAAAGACGACCGAAAGCTATCTGAGCATTCTTGTCTCATCCGGAATCGTCTATCTTCTTTCGCCTTATTCCGCAAACACGATAAAACGGATAGTGAAGCGTCCAAAACTTTATTTTATGGACACGGGGCTTTGCTGCTATCTGAGTCTTTGGAACAATCCGCAGGCTCTGGAAGTTTCCGCGATGGCAGGAAATATGTTTGAGACATACGTTGTCTCGGAAATCATAAAAAGCTATGCGAATGCCGGAATTGATGTCCGCAACAGGCTTTTTTACTATCGGGACAACAACAAAAAAGAAATCGATTTATTGATAGTTCAGAACGGAAAAATCTACCCTGTCGAGATAAAAAAGGGAGCGAACCCGACAAAAGAAGCCCTGAAGAATTTCAGCGTGCTTGAAAGCCTTGGAATGGAAACTGGAAAAGGCGCGGTAATCTGCCAGAGCGGCATGATAGTTCCGCTTGACCAAAAAAACAGCCTGGTTCCGTTTGAATATATTTGAAGCACGAAGCGTCTCAGACGGATTTTCAGAGATTGAAAACAGGAGCAAAGCAATGCAGATGAAGAAATACAAGCCGGGGGAAATCGCGGAGATAAATTCCTCAAATAGTCCGAAAATACAAAGAAAAGGCTATGCGAATTTTAAACGTGCCGAGCTTATTGCAAGCCACCCGGACTTGAAGAATCCTGACGACCCGAACATAATTTCAATAAAACGTTTTGCTTCTGCCGC
>NZ_DBJD01000058.1:0-1373 GCF_002297065.1 Treponema sp. UBA785
TAAAGAACTTTGTGCCAGAAGCGCGCATACAAAAGGTGAAGAACCGCATGTTCTGCTCCTCCAACGTAAAGGTCAACAGGCATCCAGTATTTTTCCTTGTCTGGCGCGCAGAAATTCGCGTTGTCTTTCGGGTCGAGATAGCGAAGGTAATACCAGCAGCTTCCCGCCCACTGAGGCATTGTGTTCGTCTCGCGCTTTGCGTCTGCTCCGCATTTAGGACATTTGCAGTTTACCCAAGACTCAATTCCTGCGAGTGGAGACTCGCCTGTGCCTGTCGGCTGGTAAGTCTTTACGTTTGGAAGCTCCAGCGGAAGCTCGCTTTCCGGAACCGGAACAGTTCCGCATTTTGGACAGTGAACAAGCGGAATCGGCTCGCCCCAGTATCTCTGCCGGCTGAAAACCCAGTCGCGGAGCTTGTAGTTCACGGCTTTTTTTCCGATTTTCTTTTCTTCCAGGAACTCGAGCATTTTTGCAATCGCGTCTTTTTTGTTAAGGCCGTTCAAGAATTCTGAATTAACGTGGATTCCGTCCTGAGTCCAAGCCTCTTTTTGAACGTCAACTTCTGACTTCAAGACTTCGATGATTGGAAGACCGAATTTCTTTGCAAAATCCCAGTCGCGTGTGTCGTGCGCCGGAACTGCCATGATTGCGCCTGTTCCGTAAGAAATCAGAACATAGTCCGCAACCCAGATTGGAATGAGCTTTCCGTTAACAGGATTTATCGCGTAGCTTCCTGAGAAAACGCCAGTCTTTGTTTTTGCAAGGTCGGTTCGCTCAAGGTCTGATTTCTTCGCTGCCTCATCGCGGTATTTTTCAACTGCTTCTTTCTGTTCTGCCGTTGTGAGTTTTTCAATCAAAGGATGCTCAGGCGAGACAACCATGTAAGTCGCGCCAAAAAGCGTGTCGCATCTTGTCGTGTAGACTGTGAGCTTCTGCTCAGTCGCTTTTCCGTCCTTGTCTGCAACGGCAAAGTCAACTTCCGCGCCTTCCGAGCGTCCAATCCAGTTGCGCTGCATTGCCTTTACGCTTTCCGGCCAGTCGAGCTCATCCAAGTCTTTTAAGAGACGGTCTGCATAGGCTGTGATTTTAAGAATCCACTGGCGGATAACTTTGTGCGTAACTTGCGCGCCGCAGCGGTCGCAGTGTCCTTCTTTTACTTCCTCGTTTGCAAGCCCTGTAAGGCACGAAGGGCACCAGTTGATTGGAGTCTGAGCCTCGTAAGCCAGACCTTTTTTGTAGAGCTGGAGGAAAATCCACTGAGTCCATTTGTAATAGTCAGGAGTGCAGGTCTTGATTTCGCGGTCCCAGTCGTAGCTGAATCCGAGAGCCTTAATCTGCTCGGTAAAGTGCGCGATGTTCTTGAAAGTTGTTTC
>NZ_DBJD01000058.1:1494-46415 GCF_002297065.1 Treponema sp. UBA785
AAGCGCGAGTAAATGTCTGTGGCTGTGTAGCCTTCCGGGTGTCCTACGTGAAGTCCCGCTCCGCTCGGGTAAGGGAACATATCGAGAACGTAGCGGCGCTTCTCTTTTGGAAAAGACTCGTCCTCAACAGCCTTGAACGTCTTGTGCTCGTCCCAGTATTTTTGCCATTTTGGCTCGATGTTCTGAAATGGATACATTTTCTGACCTCGTTTTATCCGCAAAATTTGAACGCAGATTTGTGATTTTGGAAGAAAAAAAGTTTGAAAGAAAAAAAGAAACCTTTTCAAGGTTGCGTTTTGTCTTTCTGATTTTTGAATAGAAGAAAGTTTATCACTTTTTTAAAGTGTTGAAAATAGAAGAGAAAATTTGTTTTGCACAGCGCTTATGTACGCATATCGCCACGGATTTTATATTTTCTTTTCAAGCAGCACAAGGTTTACGCCTTTTATTCCGTTGAAAGTGCAGCCTCTGATTCCGATTTCTTTATAGCCGAGTTTTTTATAGAATGAGCGGGCGGCGGAGTTTTTTTCGTTTGTGTCTATCCTTAGATAGCGGCATCCGTTTTCAAGAGCATATTGCTCGTAGAATTTTGCAACCGCTTTTCCAAGTCCTCTGCCTTTTTCTGCCGGGTCTATGACAAGTGTATGCATGACCATAACTTCGCTGTCCGGCGCATCATATTGCCACGGAGCGCCTTTGTATGAGTCTACCTGTATCTGGTTGAATATGACTGTTCCGGCAGTTTTTCCGTCAATTTCCACGACAAAAAGGTCGTTCCTTGCAAGAGCATCTTTGATTGTACGTGCGTCAGGGTAGATTCCTCTTATCCAGCCGATTTCCGCGCGTCCGCTTTCCTCTTCTGTGTGAATATTATCGTAAATTCTTTGGACTGCCGCAGTGTCTTTTTGTGTCGCTTTTCTTATCAGTGTTCTTGAGATGTTTGTATCCATTTTTTTTCAGACCTGGAAATTTATCTTTTCCTTTTTTTTGATTTTTTGAATAGAAGAAATTTATCACTTTTTTTAGGTGTTGAAAATATGGAAGATTTTGAAAATAAATTATAGTTTGGCGCATTGAAAAATAAAAATCATAAAAACATTTATAAAAAGGAGCTTCCGGCGCAATGCGCCGTCGGGCTTTCCATGGCTACGGCATACGCCTCCGACCAAACGCAAGCGTTTGTTTTCGCCCGTTTTTTTCAAAACGGGCTTACCATTCCAATCCCTAAGCCGCAAATTGACTTGTAAAAAAAACAATAGTCTTTTTTTATTTAGCCTGAATTTCGAGTTTTGATAAGAACAGTAATTTAAGTGTCATTCCCGTGCTACGACACTGCGATGTTTACGCAGTAAACTCGGTCAGGAATCTGTTGGAAATTTTCAATAGATTATCGGGTCAAGCCCGATAATGACATTAAATTATAAAACTCGAAATTCAGGCTATTTGACTACAATCGAAGATACTGTTTTGCCTTCGGCGGTGTAGGCTTTTGACGGGTTTGTTGTGTCGATAAACTGTTTTAGGCCGGTAAAATAGGCGTAATAGTATGTTCCGGGCGGCAACGGCAGGTAAATTTCGTATTTTCCTGGGGCAGTTTCTGTCATTTCGTAAATCCAGCTGTCCCAATTTGTAAATGTGCCTGCCAGCCTGATTTTTTTGCCTGGTTCAAAGCTGCAGGTAAATTTTGTAAATCCGTCGGGCATTTTTTCGGTTATATTTTTTTTTGTCTGCGGAATTTCTATGCACGAAAATTCTATTCCGTTTTCTGAGTCGTATTGGGTGTTTGGATTTGTCGGATCAACTGTCCAAAGGCCGTCGATTACAAGTTTGTAGGAAATTTTTTGTGTTTTTGGAGGAATTTTCAGAACGTAAAAATACCATGAGCTTGTCTGTTCTCCTTCGTAGTCGAAAAGCTTGCGCAGCGAAAATGCGTGAATTTTGCTGAAATTTTCAAAATCGAAGGCAATTCCTACGTTACGGGCGTTTTTTTCTGCTGTAAAGAGAATGTATTCATCGCTTATCAAAGGTGAAGTTACTCCTCTTACAGAAGTTACAAGATTGTCGTAATCGTAAGTGTCTTTTTTTGGCTCATCTTTTTTTGCAGAAACGCTAATTAAAACAAAAAATGCAAAAAATGTAAAAACAGCAAACTTTTTCATACTGGAATTTTCGGTATTTTTTGAACGGAGTTTAGATTTTTTAAATTAAGTTTTGTGGCAGGGATAGAAGGGGCGGAAACCGTTGGCGGTTGCCTGCAAACGCCAATGCAGCGCGGTTAGCGCGGAACCCCGGATAGCCCGTTTTTTTGCGGAGCAAAAAAGCCGCCCAAATTATTAAAGCAAGGGTTCTGATTTTCCGAAAATGAGTGTAGAATTGAATCTTGAATTGTAATCAGGGCTCTAGAATTTTTTAGAGAAACCTGCCAATTTTTGTCTGGAGTAAAAAAACGAAATGCCGGGATTAAATCAGCTAAAGAAATTTGCCAGTGATATGCAGAATGTTGGTGACGAAGTTAAAATTCGTGCCCAGCGCGGTGAAAAACCTGCCGTTGTTCCTTTTCCGGAAGGAATTTCTGAAGAAGACGATTCTGAAGATTTTGTTCTTGGACTTCCTGAAAAAACGGATGATTCTCCTGAAAATTCCGTATCTGCTGTTGATTCTGGCGAAGAAAAAAATGAGCAAGATTTAAGTTCTCAGACACAAGAAAATGATGCTGTTCCAGATTTGGATTCGCTTTTAGATTCCAATGCTTCGCACTCTGGCGATGAGCCTGATTTAAGCGAATTTCTTGATGAGCCTGAAAAGAAAGAACCTGAAAAAAAAGAGCCGGAAGAAATTCCTCTGGAAGATCTTGATTTGGAGGCGCTTTTAAAATCCGCTCCTGAAGAAAGTGCTCAAACTGAGGCTGAGCAGGAAAATGTGCCGTTTGATGGGCTTTCTGGCGAAAATCTTTCTGAGCCTGAAAAAAAATCTGACAATTTTGAAGGCATTCAAATGCCGGATTTGCCGGACGATATGGATTTTGGAACTGAGAATACGGCTTCAAAAAACGATGACGATTTTGCTTTTAACGGCGAAGCTATCGACCTAAATGCCGATCTTCCGGAAGATATTGTCGAAAAAGACGGTTTTTCTCCTTTGCCAGACATTGAAGATGCTGAAAACCCTGAAAACGCTGCAAATTCTTCGGAGTTTGAACTTGATGATAAGACTAAGAATATTGAAAATCCTATGGGGCTTTCAGAATCTAAAAAAACAGATGAAAAGTTTGATGAAAATTTGAACAGCGATTCAAATTTTAGTCCGGACACCCGTCTGAACGACTTTAATCTTCCGGATTTTGATTCATTTTCTATGGAAAGTCCGAAAAATTCTGATTTCTCGGAAGGCTCTGCAGGTTCAGAAAATCCTGTCTCTTCGGAAGGTTCTGGCTCTAAGACAACGGAAGAAGAAAATGACACTGCGGCCGCCGAAATTTTAAAAGGGCTTTCTAGTCCTGTTGACGCTTCGGTTGATGTTCCTGCGGAAGATTTTTCGAGTTCAATCGAAGAGCTTGGAAGTGACGGAAATATTGATTTTGGAACAGGAAATGCTTCTTTTTCTAGTGGAGATGAATTTCCGGAAACCTCATTGCCTGGAATCGGTAAAAATTTACCGGACGATGACTTTCTTCTTGACGATGATTTTAAAATTCCTGGATTTTCGGACACTCAGACTGCCGCATTTGACAAGCGTGGACGGCCAAAAGTTGATGTTGTCGATTTTTCTCAGGCAAAGAGCGGAAGACCAAAAAATACTCTCACCGAAGAAGAATATGAAACTTTTAGAAAAAATCTTTCTGGATATCCGCTCAATCTTCGGCTTGCGATTGAAGATTTAGTCGTAAAGAACGAATTTACCGACGACGCTGTTTTTGAAATCATTCAAAAAATTCTCAACAAGGCGCCTGCAAGACAGATTGCTTCCCAATTGGAAAAAATGCTCGACATTTCAATTGACGTTCCGAGAGATTACGAGAGGCGTTCTTTTGCCCAGTACGAAGCGTACAAGCAGTCTTTTCAGTTTCAGTTAAAAAATAGAATCATTCCAGGAACGATTGCAGGAATTGTAATTGCTTTTGTGGTTTCTCTGCTTTTCCGGGCTGGCGTTTTGTTCGTTTATAAGCCTATAATGGCAAATATTATTTATAAGCAGGGATATGCCCTTCTTCAGAACAACGAATATCCTCAGTCAGAATCTAAATTTGTTGATGCGGTTCAGTACAAACCTGTAAAAAAATGGTTTTTTAAATATGCCGAAGGTTACCGTGAGCACAAGCAGTTTGAACGTGCGGCTCAAATGTACAAAAATATTCTTGGAGTTTTTAAGCACGACAAAAATGCTGGGCTCGACTGGGCGAAAATGGAGCTTTATGACCGCGCAAACTATGAGCGTTCTGAAGAAATTGTCCGCCGCGAAATTTTAGACTGGCACATAAACGATTCTGATGGAATTTTGCTTTTGGGCGATGTTTTTCTTGAATGGGGCGAAACAGATTTTTCAAAATATGAACAGGCAAGGCAGACTTATTCCGATTTGATTCAGCTTTATGGAGCTACAGACTTCTATATGTCGAGAATGCTCCGTTATTTTATCCGCACTGACAAATTAAAAAATGTCATAGAGCTTAAAAGCCGTTTTTATCCGCGCGAAAAATCTTTGGAAGCAAAAGACTGGACAGAACTTTCAGGCTACCTTCTGGACAAGCTTTACGGAAAATTGAGCCGTTCAGATGAATATTTACGTGCAAAAATTGAAGATGTAAAAGCGATGCTTGACATTGCAGAAAAAAAAGATTCAAAAAACCCTCTTGCCCATTACAATCTTGCGCGCTACTTTATCCGAAATTCAAATTTTGAATCTGCAAGAAGAAAACTTTTGGTTGCTCTTGACTGTTTTGATAAGCTTAGTGTCCGCACAAAAAAAAGCGTTTACAGCGAAATTGACGCCTGCCGTCTTTTGGGCGAGCTTTACACGGATTTAAGCCAGTACATAAAAGCTCAGGAAGCGTACACCCGCGGAATTGACCTTTTCCAAAGAGAAAACGAAAAAAACGGACTTGAAGGCGATTTAAATACAGGAATTTTGTATGCGGACATGGGAGATATTGAATACTTTATTTCTGGCGATATGGATGCGGCCTTAAAAAATTATGAGTATTCAGTTTTAAATAAAAATTCAACTCCGACTGTAAATTACAGAATCGGTGTTATAAATTATAACAAGCAGAATTACGAAAATGCGCTCACATTTTTTATAAAGGCTTTAGAAAAAAAAGATGCAGATCAAAACCTTCTGCTTGCAGCCGGAAACACGCTTGCTCTCCGCGGAGATAATTTTGCGGCTCAAGGTTATTACAACCGTCTTTTAAGCCTTTTAAACGAAGAAAAAGCTCATCATGCGCTTCTTTTTCCTCAGGCTAAGGAAGATGATGCGCAGCTTGTAGAAATGATTTTAAAAACAACCAACAACCTTGGAGTTGTCTTGAATAAAATTGCTCGTCAGACAGGCAACAGCCAGATGAACGGAAAAAGTTTTGAATGTTTTGTCGAATCAATTCGAGCCTGGGATGCTCTTACAAGAAACCAGGAAACGATGGTTCGGCTTGGCGGAAGCAACCTTGCCCTGCAAAATTCAAAATATATTTCGGCTTCTATGGCGGAATTTGAACCTGCAATTTATACAGACATTCCGCGCACTTTGGTTGGAGAAAAAGTGCTAAAATAGAATAAAGCCGCAAAGAACAAAAGAGTTGAAAATCCGGAATTTTTGAAAAATGTTTTGCATTAGAATTGGAATTGACATAAAAAAGCACTTTATTTCGCTCAAAAAAGAAGTTTTCCGAAAAACAATTCATATTTGTACTGCATTTGTGCCAATTTTTATTCATTTTTATAAAATTCCAGCGATAATTTGCCTTGTTTGCGCAGCCGTTTTGTATTCAGTTTCTGAAATTTTAAGGCTAAACGGTGTCTGTGTTCCGCTAATAAGTTCAATAACGGTCGCTGCCGCCCGAAAACGTGATGACAATAAATTTGTTCTCGGTCCGGTAACCTTGGTTTTGGGAATTGTTTTGTGCTCTATTCTTTGGAAAGAACCATTTTCTACAGTCGGGATATTTTCTCTTGCATTTGGCGACGGACTTGCAAGCCTTGCAGGAAAAACATTTGGCAGGGTCGAAGTTCCTTTGACTGGAGGAAAGACAGCGGCTGGAAGCCTTACCTGTTTTGCCGCAGTTTTTATTTCGAGCTTTTTTGTCTTGCATAATTCAATTTTGTGCTTTTTTCTTGCCCTCGTTGCAACTTTGATTGAAGGATTGCCGCTAAAAGATTATGACAACATTCTGATTCCTGTTGCAATCGGCGGGCTTTCTCAACTTTTTTATCTCCACATGTAAAGTGAATGCAAGGCTCTCAAATATCTATACGTTCCCAAAAGAAGAAGCGGAAGTCCCAAAATAATAAAGACGAAGTTGTCCGAAATTACCAAAAATCCATATCCAGAAAGAATAAACAACATTGAAAAGGCAACTTTTTTATATTCGTCAGTATTTTGATTGACTGCCATAATCCAAAACGAAATAAAACTCAATGCAGTAAATGCAAGCCGCGAACAAAAAAACAGTCTTGGAAATCCCCATGTGACGGTTCCGGCAGAACTTATTCTTGCCGTATTGATAGGCGCAATAATCGCAAAAACAACAGTTATTGCAAAAAGAATCGTAATATTCCGTTCAATATCCTGGCGCTGCTCTGCAGAACTTGCAAGAGCCGCAAAAAGAAAGCTCAGCGGACACAAAAGCCGTCCGATAAAAATAATTCTTCCGCAAAAAAACAGAAGATCAGAAAAAGTTGACCACAAACCAAAAAGCGGCGTTAAGAAGCGCACTCCTTCGCAAAGACAGCCAGTCAAAAATGCAAGAAAAAAGACAATTTCGTTTGACTGAGTGTTTTCAAAAAGTTTAAGCGCATAAAAAACAGTAACAGGCGCAAAAAAAACAATCAGCGAAATTGAAATCATCGTTGCAATAAAATTGTATTTTAAGAATCCGATTTTTTCTATAAATGCTGGAATCCGCAGGTTAGGCGGCGGAGTAATAGCTTTGTTTACAAGCGCTATAATAAAAAAAATTAGGGCGCTTGCAATGCAGACAAGCGAAAAATAGAAGAAAATCTGCATCATGCGGTTGCGAGTCTTTAAAGTCATAAAAAAATATTAAAAGCAAACAAAAATTAAGTAAAGAGAGAGCATTTAAAATCCGAAAATAAATATAGAGCATAACAGGCGCTTAAAAAATGCAGGCATGGACAGCATACAAAAAATCAGCTTTTTATGCGCATTGAATGGGAGAAAAAAATGAAAAAGCATCTTTTGATTTTATTCACAATTTTTGCAACGGTTTCACTTTCTTTTGCTGGAGATGCTGCGGCTTTTGTTGATCTCGGACTTTCCGAAGACGGCAAAACTTACGTTTTTGCAGAATACGGAAAAACAGATAAAACTTTTCAGGGCTACGCGGAAATTTATTGCGTTGATATTGAAAAAAACGACTGGATTGACGGCGAAGTTTTCCGCATAAATCCATCGGAAGCGACTGCAAAAAAAACAGGCCGCGAAGTTTACGAAGAACTTCTAAAAAAGGCAAGCTGGGTGCTCAAAAAATACAATTTAAAAAAATCAGAAGCCGACAATCTCCTTTTTACACGCGAAATTCCGTCTTCAACCGGCGAAATCGTTTTTAAGGATTTTGAAGGATCGAGCACAGAGCGCAGCGTTTTTTACCATATTAAACTCATAAAAAATGTCGAAGGCACAGGAGAAAACTGCAAGTCTTCTTTCTTTATCGCAGTAGAAAAACAGGACGAAAACGGCGATGTAATCAGCCGCGACATTGTCGGAAATCCTGACATAAAGCGCAAAGGCGTAACAGGCTACACAATCAACCGGATTTTCAGCGACAAAAGCGGCCGCAATTTTGTGTTCGTAGTCGAAAAGCAGGTCGAAAACAAGACAGGCACGTGCATCCGCTACATGGTCGAAACAATCCATCTGTAAAAAAATAAAAACTTGCAAAAAAATCCTGGCCGTAAAAAAAGTGCCGGGATTTTTTATTTATGGAGCACATTTTTTGCTCAAACCGGCCAACCGCCACTTGCTCACGCGCGGTGCTTCGCACAGCCTTCGGCTTGGCTAATGTCCGGGCTGCAAATTGCCTTTTTAACCGTAACTGCGCGACTTTGCAAATTTTTTCTATTTTCAAAATCCTTAAAGTTCTGTATACTTGCTCAAAATTTGGAAAGGTGGAAAAAATGCGCAAAACAAAAATTATTTGTACGATTGGACCTGCGAGCGAAACTAAAAAAGTTCTTATTGAAATGTGCAAGGCCGGAATGAATGTTGCCCGGCTTAATTTTTCGCACGGAACACACGAAGAGCATTTAAAAAAAATCAATCTTATAAAAGAAGTTCGCAACGAATTAAAAATTCCTCTGGCGATTATGCTTGATACAAAAGGACCAGAATACAGAATTGGAACTTTTAAAGAACATAAAATTGTTGTAAAAGAAGGCCAGACTTTTACTTTTACAACCGACGAAATCGAAGGCGATGAAAACAAGGTTTCTGTAAATTACAAGGGCTTTGCCGATGATTTAAAGCCTGGCGACAGAGTTCTTGTAAACAACGGACTTGTAATCTGCGAAGTTACTGACGTAAAAGGTCACGATGTTATTACAGAAGTTAAGGTTGGAGGCGCGCTTTCTGACAAAAAAAGCATGAATTTTCCTGGAAAACTTTTAAACAGCGCTTTTTTGAGCGAACAGGACAAGAGCGACCTTTTGTTTGGAATTGAGCAGGACGTTGATTTTGTGGCGGCATCGTTTGTTTCTACAAAAAAAGATGCCCAGGACGTCCGTGAATTTTTAAACGCCAACGGCGGAAAAGAAATTGATATTATTGCAAAAATCGAAAATCGTGCCGGTGTTGAAAATATCGAAGAAATTTGTTCTGTTGTTGACGGGATTATGGTTGCCCGCGGAGATTTAGGCGTTGAAATTCCTTTTATGGAAGTGCCTGTCGTTCAGAAAGAAATCGAGCAAAAATGCCGTCTTCTTGGTAAACGCGTTATTATTGCAACGGAAATGCTCGAATCTATGATTAACAATATTCGTCCGACTCGTGCCGAAATTTCTGACGTTGCAAATGCGGTTTATGACGGAACTTCTGCAATCATGCTTTCTGGAGAATCTGCCGCAGGAAAATATCCTGTCGAGGCAGTTAAAACAATGTCCAGTGTTGCAGAATATACTGAACAGCATATAAATTACAAAAAACGCTTCAATTATACGGAATTTGTTAACCGCAATATTCTTGACGCAATTTCTCATTCAACCTGTCAGATGGCAATTGATGTTGGCGCAAAGTGCATTGTTGTAAATTCTGTGAGCGGTTTGACAGTAAGAATGGTGAGCCGTTTTCGCGCGCCTGTGCAGATTATCGGCTCAACGACATCAGAAAAAGTTTACCGTAAACTTGCGCTTTCTTGGGGAGTAATTCCGCTTTTGTGCGAGGAATACGATTCTCTCGATGTTCTTTTATTTCATGCGATTCAGCGCGCTGTAAAAATACTTAATCTTAAAATCGGTGATACAGTGGTTTTGACTGGCGGGCAGGTAGGTGTCAACAGCGGCCACACGAATATGATAAAAGTAGAAACTGTCCGCAAAGTTTACAGATAAACAAAAGTTTTTGAATTTATATTGCCGTTCTGTGAATGTATTTTCCAGATTTAAATCTGAAGAAGAAAATTACGGAACGGATAACCCAGTCGCTGCTCATGCCAATCCAAACTCCAAGAGGACCTGTTTTTAGTACGCGGATAAGGAAAATCGTGAGAGCGACCCGGCAAGTCCACATTGTGACTGTCGAAACTAGCATTGGAAAACGCACATCTCCGGTTGCACGCATTCCGTACGGAGGAATAAAAGAAAAACTCCAGGCAAACGGCTTTATTACGTGCACAAAAACAGAAAGCTGAATTGTCAAAAGCGCAACGTCCGCATCCATTCCAGAAAGAACTGTGAGAGGTTTTATAAATCCGATTACAATGAGCGAAGAAATTGCTACTGCGATAAAACTGAAAAAAGTGAGTTTTTTAATGTATTTTTCTGCAAGCTTGTAGTCGCCTGCGCCGTAAGCTTGTCCTGCGAGCGTCATAAGAGCAATTCCTATTCCGATTGGAGCCTGGCTTGAAAAACTTTCCAGAACTGAAGTGAGCGCATTTGCGGCAATTGCGGCTGTTCCAAGAGTTGAAACCGAAGATTGAATTGCAAGTTTTCCAAATTGAAACATTCCGTTTTCGATTCCTGAAGGAATTCCGATTCTTAAAATCTGAGAAATTTCGCGGAAATCTGGTTTTGCAAGATAAGAATCAATCGCAATCTGCTGTTTTGTCCGGTTTAGCAGAATCAAAATTACAACAGCACAGAAAATTCTCGAAATCAAAGTGCTTAAGGCCGCTCCTGCAACGCTCATATTTAATCCAAAAATAAAAATGGCGTTTCCTATGATATTCAGAATGTTCGAAATTGTAGAAACAATCATCGGAAGCTTTGAATTTCCGTCTGCCCTAAAAATTGCTGCTCCCGAATTATAAATTGCAATAAAAGGGTAGGAAAGTGCTGTTATAAAAAAATAAATTTCAGATTTTGACATAACTTCCGCTTCTACAGAACCAAAAATAAGCGAAAGAATTGATTTTTTAAAGAGAATCAGGATTGCAGTTCCAACGATAGAAACAAAAGTTACAGAAAGAATTAACTGTTTGCCAGCGTGGCAGGCCTTTTTTATATCTTTTCGACCGAGATATTGGCTGCAAAGAATTGCTCCGCCAGTAGCCATTGCTGAAAAAATCAAAACAATCATTACATTTATCGAATCGACAAGAGAAACTGCCGAAATTGCAGCCGAACCGCATTTTGTAATCATGACGGTGTCTGCTGTTCCCATAAATGAATTTAAAAGCTGTTCGACCATAAGAGGGACGAGCAGCTGAAAAAGTTGTCTGCCTTTTACTTCCATAAACCGTAATTTTAATGAGAGAGATTTTGATTTACAATTGGTTTTTAATTTTCAGACTGATAAAAATTTGTTCATAAAATATTAGTTGTCTAAAAATTGAAGCTGCTCTCAGAAAAACTCTCCAATTTACCGTTAGTCGCATTCGCTCAAGACGGCTTGTTATCGTTTTTTTTATTCCAGCATATTTTCGTTAAAGTCTTTGGCGTCTCCCTGCCAGATTATGCGGCCTTTTTTTATTAAAATGATTTTATCGCTTACGGCTTTTGCTTCTGCCAGGTCGTGTGTAACCATTATTCCTGTAAAGCCTATTTCTTTTTGCAGTCTGCGGATTTCTGCGGCGAGCTTTTTTCTTAAAGGCGCGTCCAGTGCCGAAAGAGGCTCATCAAAAAGCACAAGCTGCGGTTTTACAATCAATGTTCTTGCAAGGCTCACTCTCTGCGCTTCGCCGCCGCTCAGAGTTTCCGGAGAGCGCTTTCCGAAATTTTCAAGATTGAACTTTTTCAAGAATTCGCAAGCTATTTTTCTAGCTTCTTTTTTTTTAGTTCCGTGGCAGACAAGCCCGTACGAAACGTTGTCTTCTACGCTTAAATGCCCAAAAAGGTTCGCGCTCTGAAAAACCATGCCGATTCCTCGGTTTTGCACAGCAACTTTCGTTATGTCTTTTCCGCCAAGATTTATTTCTGCTGTTTCCGACTTTTCAAGACCGCAAATCAGGCGCAAAACGGAAGATTTTCCTGAGCCGGAAGGTCCCAAAATCGTCGTCATTGTGGATTTTTCACATTCAAAGGAAACATCGAGGGAAAAATTTTCCCATTCTTTTTTTAAATTTTTTGCACTAAAAAATGCCATTTTCTGAGCCTTCCTGTTTTTTCAATTTTCTGCCAGAGGCTAGTTTGCCGAGCGAAAAAATCACCGCGCATAAAATTCCAAGTATTACTCCGGAAGCGCAGGCTTCGTTAAATTTATACCTTCCTGCAAGACGGTAAGTGTAGAGCGCAAGCGTATTGAATCGGGGAATTGCAAGCACGAGCGGAAGTGTCGCATCACCGGCACTCAGAGCAAAGCAAAAAACTGTCGCCCTAAAAAAAGAACGCTTTGAAACTGGAAGAAAAATTCTAAAAACTGTGTCGAACGGCGAACGGCTCAAAATCGAAGAAGCTTCAACTGTCGTCTGAGGAAGTTTTTCAAGTTCTGCATAAATCTGTCTGAACGCAACCGGCCAGTTTAAAAGTGATTGAGCCAAGACAAGAATTAAGAAATTTCCTTTTCGGACAAGAATTGTAATCAAAACTCCAACTACAACGCTCGAAATTGCCATTGGCGCAAGTGGAATTATCCTAAAAATAAAAAAACGGCCTGTCGGATCAAAAACCTTGAGAACGGCTGCGTAAAAAAAGGCAATTGCCGCGCACAAAAATCCAGAGAGCAGGGCTGTTATAAACGTCCATAAAAAAGCATTCCAAAAACTTTGCGAGCTAAAAAGATGAATAAAATTATAGAAAGTAAAATTCGAATCAAGCCGTTTTGAGCTCAATCCGTTGTAAAAAATCGAAAAAAGAGGGCAGATAAAAAACAAAAAAATCAGGAAAAAAAGAATGAATGCAAAAATTTTTTCAAATCCGCAGATTTTCGTTTTTTCGAGGGATTCGCCGTAAAAAAAAATGCCTTTTAGGCCTTTCGATTTTTGTTCAATAAATGTGTAAATCGTGACCAAAAAAAGGGCAATCAGCGTTTCCAAAAAGCCAAGATTTAATGCCGCTCCAAAATTCAAATTGACTTTTGCCTGCTGATAAATTTCAACTTCGAGGGTTGTCGTTCCGACTGAGCCAAAGAGAAGCACAATCATAAAGCTAAAAAAACAGTACAAAAAAACTGGAATACAGGCTGATATTATTGAAGGCAAAAGCTGAAAAATCGTAATTGACCGGAAAATTTTAAAATTTCCGGCGCCTAAAAGCCTTGCCGCGTCCGATTCTGCTCTCGGAAGGCGTTCCCAGGCAGAACTTACAGTGCTCATTACGAGCGGAAAATTATAAAAACCGTGGCAGATTATGATTCCCAAAAAACTGTACAAAAAAGTGACAGTCGGTCTATCCTTGCCAAAAATGAACATCAAAAAATTGTTCAAAGCTCCGTTCATTCCAAAAAAACTAACGTAGCCCAAAGCGACCAAAAGCGAAGGAATACAGAACGGAACAGAAGAAAGCGAAAGCAAAAAGTTTTTTAAAAAGAATTTTCTCCGGCCGCAAAAAAAAGCAGCCGGAAGTCCGATTAAAAGGGCCGTAAAAGTCGATAGCAGTGCCTGAAAGACCGAAAAACCGGCAATGCGAAAAAAAACATTTGCAGACAGGACTGCGTTCATCTTTTCTAAAACCTTTTAAAAATTTTTATTCGCCCAAAACAGCCATAATCTGTTCGACAGCGGCATTAACTTTTTCAGTATCGTAAGACAAAAGCTTCTTAGGAGAAGGAGTTCCGTCAAGATAAGACTGCGGAAGTTTTACATTTTTGTTTGCAGGAAGCATCCACTGTGTAAGCGGCAGTTCGTTCTGTGCGTCCTCGCTGATTAAAAAGTCCAGAAAACTCTGTGCGCCTTTTTTGTTCGGAGCATTTTTTGCAAGTCCGGCGCCTTCAACCTGAAGAATGTGTCCGTCGTCAAAAATCAAAGCCTGGTATCTGTCGGTTTTGTCGTATTCGTAGTGATAAGCCGCGCTTGTCGTATAACTGCAAACGAGCGGAGCTTCTCCATTTGTAAAAAGTCCGTAACCTGCGCTCCAGCCAGGAGCCATAGTAAGAATATTTGGTTTTAAAGCTTTCCAGTAGTCAAGAACTTTTTCGCCTTTTACAGCGCAAGTCCATGCGGCAAACCCAAGTCCAGGAGTAGAAGTCCGCGGATTCATCAAAATGATTTTTTTTGCGTAGACTGGTTTTGTAAGGTCGTCGAGCGATTTTGGAGCAGGAATATTAGCCTTTGTATCGAACACGATTGCAAAAGGAGCGTAGTCAAAAGGAGTCAAAAGATTTTTTGAGCCCAAGGCTTTTTTCAGCTCCTCAGAAATCGATTCAGAACCAGCAGGTTTGTAGGCTTCGAGAATATCCTGTTCCGCCGCTTTTTTCGCAAGATTGTTGTCCAGGCCCAAAATTACGTCTGCCTGGACATTGTTTTTTTCAAGAGCTGCGCGCGAAAGAATTTCAACTCCGTCGCCACAATCAACATAGGTAACTTTTAAACCAGTTTTTTCCGTAAATTTTTTTGCAATTGCCGCTCCAGGCCCCCATTCACCGCAAAAACTGTCATAAGTGTAAACAACAACTTCATTTTGACGCGCAGAATCACCTGCTTTTTTAGAGCAGCCCGAAAAACCAATAGAAACTAAAATAGAAAAGAGAAAAATTTTAAAGATGTGTCTAAGCATATCTTCCTCCGCCGGCATTATCCGGATCAGGTTGGAACCTCATACGAAGTTCTGCGGGTGTAATCTCAGGGAAAATTCTTCCCACCCCGGTACAAAGCACATTGTAAAAATATACATAAATTGTGTAAAGTGAGTTTTAACTTTTTTATTTTGGAGCGCAATTAGCCGTCAATCCGTCCGCTGCGCAATTCCGCTTTCGCTCCATCTTTTTGCCTTGCAAAAAGACGCCTTCGGCGTTGCTCCGGCACGGGCTAAGATTTTCTTAAAAACTAAAAAATTGACCTTTTACGTCTTTTTTCCGATAATATCTTTATGAAAAAATATTTTTTCCTTTTTGTATGTTTTTTTTCAGTATTTTCAGTTTTTGCCGAGCCACAGTTTGAATTTGGTGTCGGTTCAGGCTATGTTTTTTACGGTGACAAAGATTTAAAAAATTTGCTTTCTGATTTTGACCAAAAAAGCCAGGTTATTTTGTGCGGAGATTTTTCCGTTAATTTTTCAGTTGCCGAGCCTGTAAAACTTGTTTTCGGAATGGATTCTATAATAGACGCGCGCTGGAAAGGCAGTGAGCACTTTATTCTTTGGGATTACTGCGGTTTTGCAGGTTTTAAAATTTATCCTGGGCTTGCAGGCCTTTGCACAACTGTTCAGTACTGTCTTGGCAGACGCACAGATTTTGTAAGTTTGCAGGACATTGAAGATTATATCGAAAGCACAAATTTTGGAAATGGATTTGCCTTCGGCATTTCCTACGATTTTGGTTATGGAAAAAAAGGCTACGCACCGGAAGTCTGCGCAAACTGGCGGCACATGCCGAGAGGCGGTTCGAGCGACAATATTTTGGAAGTAAAGTTCCGCATTTCAAAAAACTAAGAAAAAAATTGCATTTAAGATATTTTTGGTTTATCCTGTAAAATACAGACTTTATTATGTTATGGGACTAAGCGATGCAGATTGAAACACAGGGATTTTTACCGCAAATTCCAGAAGAACAGCCGGAGCAGGTTAATATTACAGATGTTGGAATTGCAGTAGATGTCGGAACGACAACTGTTGCTGTAAAAATCTGGTCGCTTTCCTCAAAAAAATGCCTTTCTGTCATTGCGGAAAAAAATCTTCAGGCCCGCTATGGCTGCGATGTTATCCGCCGTATTTCTTTTGCAACGCGGCCGCCTCTTACAGGTTCTTCTGCTGTCGTAGAAACAGGAGAGTCAGCCCTTCATTATGCAATTATTTCGCAATTAGAAAGAATGTTTGCTCACGCGCTGGCGCTTGCTGCTCAAAAAACAATGCGCGGAATTCAATTAAATGTTTCTAAAATCGTAATTACTGGAAACACGACAATGCTCAGTTTTGTCTGCGCGTTTCCGGTCGAAGGTCTTGCCGCCGCTCCTTTTACTCCAGCTTCTCATTTTGGCTTTACGGCAAGTTGGGACAAGGTTCGCAGTGGGAAAATCAACGAAAAATGTTCAAATCTGGATCTTCCAACCCCGGAAATTTTACAGCTTTTTGCTGCAAGTTCAGTTGATTCCGAGACTCCGGTCTATTTTCCTCCTTGTGTCGGGGCTTTTATTGGCGCGGACACTGTCTGCGCAATGCTTTCGGCGGGTTTCCCTTCTCCAGAAAGCGATGAAAATTTGTGCTGGGACATTCCTGTTCAAACTCCGCTCTTGCTCGCAGATATTGGCACAAATACAGAAATTGCTCTTTTTATTCCAAAAACGAAAGAACAGCCTGCAAAAATTCTGTGCACTTCGGCTGCTGCGGGTCCTGCTTTTGAGGCGGCGAATATCAGTTGCGGAATGAGTTCAGTTGATGGCGCGGTTGAAAAAATTGAATATAAAAACGGAAAGCTCTGCTGCTCTGTAATCGGCAGCGGCAATGCAAAAGGAATTTGCGGTTCAGGGCTTGTAAGTGCCGGAAGCACGTTCTTAAAAAACAATTTTATCGATAAATCTGGCGTAATACGGAAAAATATTTCTAAACTTGGCGACGGTTCTTTTTGCATTCAATTGACACCTGCTGTTTATCTTTCTCAGCAGGATATTAGAAATCTTCAGCTTGCGAAATCTGCGGTTTATGCAGGTTTGCGCTATATGCTTGAGCGTTCTCCTGATGTTCCGCTTTTTTGTATTGCAGGCGGTTTTGGTTCGCACCTCGATATGGAAGATTCCTGCACAATAGGTCTTATTCCAAACGAACTTAAAAATCGTTGTGTTCCACTCGGAAATGCAGCTCTTGCAGGAGCGTCCGCAATGCTTTTTTCTAAAACTTTGAGAAAAAAGGCAATGGAAATTAAAAATCATTCAATCCAGATAAACCTTGCCGCAGTTCCTGAATTCCAGGAAAGATACATAAGTTCAATTGAATTTAAATACCCTTAATTTCGGGTTTTATAATTTGATGCCATTTTTGGGCTTGTCTTCTCGTCATTATCGGACTTGATTACTTGTCATTATCTGGCTTGAACAGATAATTTATTGAAAATTCCCAACAGATTTCACTGTCGCAGCACGGGAATGGAATAAAATCGCTGTTCTTATCAAAGCTCGAGATTTTGGCTAAATAACTTTTCTCTGATTTATTTGTTTGACATATAAATATTCTTAGATTAGAATATAAAGGATATTTTGGGGGCGGCTTTTTTGCGGAAATTTTGAACGATGATGACGTTTATCCGCAGTAAAAATCCAACTCCTTAATAGAAGCATAGGAGAATTTTATGAATGTTGTATTATTCGTAATTCTTCCTGTTGCTGGTATAGTTCTTGGATGGATTATTCGTTGGTTATATGCCAAATTTCAATTATCTTCGGCAGAGCAAAAAGCTGAACGTGTAAAACAGGATGCATTAAAAGAAGCAGAAGCCCAGAAAAAAGAATATTTGCTAGAAACAAAAGATCAACTCCTTCGGGAACGTCAGCAGCAGGAACGGGAAAATCGTGAACGCCGGAAGGAAATTCAGGTTTACGAAGCAAGAGTTGCAAAAAAAGAAGAACTCGTTGACAAACGCAATAGCGAAATGGACAAAAAAGAGCAGGAATTTGCTGAACGCGAAAATTCTATGGTAAAACGTGAGCAGCAGATCTCAACTCAGGAAGAAACTTATCGCCGTGAGCTGGAGAGAATTTCTGGCTTGTCTGCGCAAGAAGCAAAAGATTTAATCATCAAAAATCTTGAAAATGACGCGCGTCATGACGCTCAGGCGCTTTTGAACAAAATTGAGCAGGAAGCTCAGTTGACGGCAGATAAAAAAGCCCAGAAAATTCTTGTAGAAACAATTCAGCGGCTTGCGACTGAGGTTACGAGCGATATTACAGTTGCGACTGTTTCGCTTCCAAGCGACGAGATGAAAGGCCGCATTATCGGTCGTGAAGGACGCAATATCCGCGCATTGGAAACTTTGACTGGTGTAGATATTATTATTGATGATACTCCGGAAGCCGTTGTGATCAGTTGTTTTGATCCTGTCCGCAAGGAAATTGCAAAGCAGTCTCTTGAAAGGCTTGTGACAGACGGTCGTATTCATCCTGCAAGAATTGAAGAAATTGTGCAGAAAGTAACAAGAGAAGTTCAGCAGAAAATTTATGAAGAAGGTGAAAAAGCGCTCTTTGATCTTGGAATTCACAATATGAATCAGGATGGAGTCCGCGCTTTGGGCCGTTTGTATTTCCGCACAAGCTACGGCCAGAACGTTCTTACTCACTCAAAAGAAGTTGCAGAAATTGCAACCCTTATTGCCGGTGAAGTTGGAGCAAACCGCGAGCTTGCAAAACGTGCGGCTCTTTTGCACGATATTGGTAAAGGCGCAGAAAACGATAGCGATAAAAACCACGCAGAAGTCGGAGCAGAAATGGCAAGAAAATTTGGCGAAGACCAGAAAGTTATCAATGCTATTGCTGCCCACCATCAGGATTGTGAGCCTGCAACTCTCGAAGCGGTTATTGTTCAGATTGCAGATGCAATTTCTGCGGCACGTCCGGGCGCAAGAAAAGAAACTGCGGACAATTATATAAAACGCCTTGAAAATCTTGAAGAAATTGCAGAAAAATTCCAGGGCGTTGAAAAAGCTTATGCGATTCAGGCTGGACGCGAACTTCGTATTCTTGTAAACAACGAGAAAATTCCTGACGGCGAAGTTAAAGAGCTTGCGCAGAAGATTGCAAAACAGATTGAAACCGATTTGCGTTATCCGGGACGTATAAAATTGACGATGATTCGCGAAACACGAATTGTTGAATACGCAAGATAAGTTTTTGAAAAAAATATTCTAAAATGAAATAAATCCTGCGCCGAAGAATGAAAATGTCTTACGGGGCAGGATTTTTTTTGATAAATAAGGAAAATGAAGGATAAAACACGGTTTTGTGTTTTTTTTAGAAAAACTTAGCCCGTGCCGGAACAACGCGAAAGCGTCCGCCGTGGCGGATGAAGCGGCAGCGGAATTGTGCAGGGACGGTTAGAGAGCAAGTTGCGCTCCAGAATTTTTTTACATTTTACATATGGAAATTTTCGCCGAGATAGATTTCTCTTGCAACCGGGCTGTCGATAATGTCCTGCTGGCTTCCCTGAATTAGGATTTGGCCTGTCGAAATGATTATTGC
Organism: Treponema sp. UBA785; assembly: GCF_002297065.1. Classification (NCBI taxonomy): domain Bacteria; kingdom Pseudomonadati; phylum Spirochaetota; class Spirochaetia; order Treponematales; family Treponemataceae; genus Treponema; species Treponema sp. UBA785. The sequence continues at coordinate 20,633 of NZ_DBJD01000058.1, forward strand.
ACGGTCGGTAATTTCGAGAGTGTCGCGGACGTTGTGGTCGGTTATGAGAATTCCGATTCCTCTTTTTGCGAGAAGTTTTATCATGGCTTTGATGTCGGCAACTGCAATCGGGTCGATTCCTGCAAAAGGTTCGTCCAAAAGAAGAAATTTTGGTTCAATTGCGAGTGAACGGGCGATTTCTGTTCGGCGGCGTTCTCCTCCGGAAAGCGTAAATGCCGGCTGTTTTCGGATTCTTCCGATTGAAAATTCTTCGATTAGCTCTTCGAGTCGCTGTCTTTTTTCGGCTCTTGTTAAATCCTGTCTGGTTTCGAGAATTGACCAGATATTTTCTTCGACTGTGAGTTTTCTAAAGACGGAAGGCTCCTGCGGAAGATAAGAAATTCCGAGCCTGGCGCGTTTGTACATTGGAAGGTCGGTGATTCGCTCGTCGTCCAGAAAAATTTCTCCGCTTGTCGGCTGGTAAAAACCTACAATCATATAGAAAGATGTTGTTTTTCCGGCTCCGTTTGGGCCTAAAAGTCCTAAAACTTCGCCCGTATGCATCTGAAAATCGACGCCCTGGACAACTTTTTTTCTGCCGAATGATTTGTAAAGTGAATTGACTTTAAGCGTGTGGATTTTTTGAGAGTTTTCGTTTTGAGAGGGAATTGCAATGTCTAACGGCTGATTTTCTGTTTTCACGGAATTTTCGCTGTCTGAAGGAGAGTTTTCGTTTTGAGAGGGAATCGCACTGTCTAACGGCTGATTTTCGGCTTGAAGAGGATTTGAGTTTTCTTCGGTATTGTTTTCGCTGCTGTTTTCTGACATTAGTTTTTAATTTTCCTTATTTTAGTTTTTTGTGGAAGATGCGTTTTCTGAAGTTGATTTTTTTGTTTCTCCAGAGGTTTGAATATTTTCGTTTTGAGATGAGGTTTCGTTTTGCGCGGAATTTTCGTTATCTGACGGAGAGCTTTCGGCTTGAGAAGCGGTTTCTGATCCGGCTGATTCCGCGGCAGTTTCTGTTTTTTCCGGTTTGCTGTCCGAAACTGTTCCTTTTACGCGTCCGTCGAGCGTTATTTCCTGGGTTTCGAGGTTTAAGGTGATTTCCTGCGCCCTGAAAGAATCTGTTCCCTGCTGAATCTTTGGATTCCCGCTCATTTCGAGCCTCTGTTCGCTTTTTTTATAAATCGCAAAAGCCGAGGTGCAGATGTTGTCTTTTTGCTTCAAAGTTATTTCAATTTGCATGACGGCGGTTTCGCTGTTTTGGTTGTATTCGATAATTTGAGCGTCAGCAGTCACTTCATTTGCAATGTCTACAAGGTGAACTGCGTCTTCAAGCTGGGCGACTTTTGTCTGCCTGTCGTATTTTAGTTTTCCGCAGGTAAAATCCATTTGGCTTTCTGTTATGCTTCCGCTTACCGTTCCTGTTGCCGTAATGAACCTAAAATCTTCGCCCGAAAGTTCAATTGCGTCGGCGCTTATGTTCATGCTGGAAGTCTGAACTGTTGCGTTTCCTTCGAGGATTGTCGTGTCAGTTTTGCTGCCTGCCGTTCCGGACATAAAATCTGCCGTAAAAGTGATTTCTTCGCAAAAAAACAGTGCCGGAGCAAAAAAGAAGATTATCGAGATGATTTTTTTCATTCTTTGTCTCCGTCTTCTTTATCAGCTACAGAACCGGAAATCTGGCTTTCAAAGTTGAATTTTCGGCTTACTCCGCTTGCAGAAAAGCCTGTTCCGCTTACGGTTGTGCCTTTTCTAGAAATTGTAACTTTTTCGTTTCGGCCGGAAGTGAGCTGTTCTGTTTTGCCGTTAAAATGCAACGACTGCGCGGTGATTTTTAAATCCTGGCTGTAAACGTTTATCGAAATTCCATCAAAAAGCGAATATTTTTCGTCATTTGTGCTGGAAGCAAGAAGAGTGCAATATCCGTCTGTATCAAGGGTTCCATCGTCCCTGTAAGTTTTAAACTGCGCAGACTGAGCGTAAGAAGAGCCGTCCGCCTTGTATTGCTCTAGTTTGTCTGCTTCAAGTTGAATTGAAATTTTATTGTCTTTGTATCTGTTAAAAACCGCTCCTGTAAAAAAGAATTCTGGAACTGTTTCTTCAGAATTCTTTTCAGTTTCATAATTGAGCGAACACGAAAAAAATGGTAACGCTGCTATAAAAAAAATAACAGATTTTTTAACTTTTTTACTATAAAAAAACATTTTTTAATTTTCTATGCAAGGTTTCTTTTTGTCAAGCAGATGAAAAAATCGGTCTTTAAAGAATTTTATACTTGTCGTGTTGTTGTTTTTTTTGATATAATGGCGAAAAATTCATTCAACGAGGTATTTTATGAGACTTGCGAGAAGAATCAGACCGCTCCGCTGGAATAAAACTATCAGAGCTAACAGCAAGAAAAATTCAAAGAGAATTCGTACAAACCACGAACTTCTTAAAGCTTTGGCAAAGTAAAATAAGGGCTGCCTTTTTTGGCAGTCTTTTTTATTTTAAATTTGCTTTTTTGCAAGGTGAACAAGAACTTTTTAGGCCTTATATTTTTTAATCTTTCTATAATAGAATCTTTAATTGTAAAAAAAATTGATTGTGAATATAATTGAAGAACTTTGGAAGACTGTTATAAAATTTTGGGAGTTCGGCCTGGCGCAACTGTCGCAGAAATTCGCCGTGCCTATAGAAAAAAAGCAAAACTTTTGCATCCTGACACTGCTGGAAATCTTGCAGATGAAGCGGCTTTTCGTGAACTTGTTAAAGCATACGAAATTTTATCTGATGTAAGGAAGCGTTCGCTTTTTGACGAATCTTATTTTTATCGTTACCGTTCTCATTCAACCCGGTCTTCCAATTCTTTTGATTATAGAACCTGGCTTTTGCAGCGAAATGATGAAGAAAGCCTGGCAAAACTGATATTTTTTGACCTTTTACATTCCCGCGAAGAAGATGCGGTGCGCGAATTTGTCGAAACTTGTAAAAGTCATTCACGTTTTAAGCTTTCAGACTGGTTTACTCGCGAAGATTTTATGGATTACGGTTTTATTCTTTGCGAAGAGCTTGTCTTGCATGAAGAATATTACGATGCCTTTGTTCTTTTAGAGCAGATTATACGAATGGAATACAGTTTTTCGTATTTTAGGCTTTTTTTTCCGGAAGTGATGGATTTGGCGCGGACTGTCTTAAAATACCGCCTTGAAGGAAATGTTGCTGATGAACTGTGCCTTGACGCCTGGGAACGCGCTCTTGAGTTAAATTTTGGAAATAGTGATGACTCGTTTTTTTTGCACAAGATGGCCTCTGTTTATCGCCGTATTGGAGATGAACGGACAGCCAGAATTTGTGAAGAGGAAGCTGTCAGAATAAAATAACAACAAGAAGGAAAAATATAATGATTCGCTTAAAGAATGAAAAAGAAATTGATGGAATTCGCAAAAGTTGTCATGCCCTTGCAGATCTTTTTAGAGAAGTTGTTCCTCAGGTTGAACCAGGAATGAGCACTAAAGACATTGATGATTTGGTCGTAAAATTTATCAAAAAAATCGGAGGCGTTCCTGCCTGGTATTCCGAAGATTTTGCAGGAGCAGCCTGTATCAGCGTAAATGAACAGGTTATTCACGGTGTTCCTTCAAGAAAGAAGATTATTCACGACGGAGATTTGGTTTCTCTTGATATTGGAATTGACCTTGACGGTTATATTTCTGATTCTTGTCATACTGTTCAGGTTGGAAATGTAAAAAGCGAATACAAAAAACTTGTAAAGGCGACAAGAGAAAGCTTGCGCGCTGGAATCGAAGCCTGTGTTGCAGGAAACAGAATTCGCGATATTTCAAATGCTGTAAACGATGTCGCAAACGGAAAATATGGATATGGAGTTGTTTACGATTATTGTGGACACGGAGTAGGGCTTGGCGTTCATGAAGATCCGAGTATTCCAAATTGCCCGATGGGCGGTCCGAATCCAAGAATTCAGCCGGGAATGGTTCTTGCTATTGAACCAATGATAAATTTGGGAACGGCAGATGTTCATACGGCAGATGACGGCTGGACTGTCCTTACAAATGATGGAAAATGGAGTTGTCACGAAGAGCATACAGTTGCTGTTTTTGAAGACCATACGGAAATCCTTACACTTTGCGACGACCTTGTTTGCTAGTTTTTTTGTAACTATCCAGATTTTTTTTGATTATATTTGTATATAGACAATATCGAAAAAAAAATAGTTTTTTTTGGAGGTTCTTAAAAATATGAAAAATATTACATCAAAAATAGTTTGCGGTGTTTCTGCCGCAGTTCTTGCTTTTGCAGCTGTTAGTTTTTCGTGCAGCAAAATAAAAGTTGAAGGAACTGCCGATACGGTATTTGCTGAGTCAAAGCCGGCAGTTGCAATCCCAGCCGGCAGTTTAAATGTGATTGAAGCCTTGCAGAATTCTTTTAATTCAATTTCTGCCGGAGTTCTTCCTTCTGTCGTTGAGATTGATGTTACAGAAAAAACAACTGTTACTCAGGCAAATCCTTTTGATGATTTTCCGTTCTGGTTCTTTGGAAATCCAAATGGTTCTGAAAAAAAAGACCGTACCCGTGAATACGAGCAAAAGGGGCTTGGTTCTGGCGTAATTGTTCGCCGTACTGGAGATACAGTTTATGTTCTTACAAATAATCATGTTGCAGGCAAGGCTACAAAAATTACTGTCAATTTAAATGATGGACAAAAATTTGACGCAAAACTTGTTGGAGCAGATGAGCGTTCGGATATTGCCCTTGTTTCTTTTGAAGCAAAAAAAGATTCAAATATTGTAGTTGCGGCTCTTGGCGACAGCGACAATGTAAAGGTTGGAGACATTGTTCTTGCAATGGGCGCGCCTCTTGGATACAGTCAGTCGGTTACCCAGGGAATTGTAAGTGCAACAGGACGCTCTGGCGATCAAATTGGAAATATGAACGATTTTATTCAGACTGATGCTGCAATTAACCAGGGAAATTCTGGAGGCCCGCTCGTAAATATTTATGGAGAAGTTATTGGAATTAACACTTGGATTGCTTCTTCGAGCGGCGGAAGTCAGGGGCTTGGTTTTTCTCTTCCTATCAATTCTCTGAAAAAATCAATCGAAGATTTTATTTCAAACGGAAAAATTACTTACGGCTGGCTTGGTGTAAGCCTTCTTGACGTAAAAGATGATTATAAAAAAGAACTTGGTGTAGCTGGCAAAAACGGCGCGCTTGCTTCTCAGGTTTTCCTTGATTCTCCTGGACAAAAAGGTGGAATGCAGGCCGGAGACTTTATTATTGAAGTAAACGGAAAGGCTATAAAAAATCAAAATGAACTTATGCGCGAAGTTGGCTATCTTCCTGCCGGCAAAACAGCAGTTTTCAAAGTAATCAGAAACGGCAAAATTGTTGAGCTTTCTGTAAAAATTGAAGAGCGCACGGACAAAATAACTCAGGATAATACAAAGCTTTGGCCAGGCTTTATCGCAGCTCCTTTGTCTGACGAGATAAAAAAGGAACTCAATCTTGAGGACAAAAAAGTTAAGGGTGTTGCGGTAATGAATGTTTTGGAAAAATCTCCAGCGGCTGCTATGAGAATTCAAAACGGGGATATTATTACTGCCGTAAACGATAAAAAAGTTTCGAATATTCAGGAATTCTATGATGCCCTTAATTTGAATTCTAAGAAAGAAATTTGGTTCGATGTTTATAACGACGGCCATACATTGAGCACAAGCCATTATAAATTGTAGTTTGGTTCTTGTTGACCAATTTATAAAAAATTTGATAGAATCTAGTACTCATAATTTTTATATTAGTCGTTAGAGTTTCCGTTACACTTTGCGGCGTAGAAGAGGTATTTAATGTACGCACTTTTTGAATACAAAGGTAAACAGTACAAGGCTGAAAAAGACGCACTCATTCAGGTAGATAAAATCGATGCTGAAGATGGTGCTAAAATCACGATTGATTCAGTTCTTTTGGTTAGCGATGGAGATGCAGTAAAAGTTGGTACTCCATACGTTAATGGTGCAAAAATTGAAGTAGAAGTAGAAAACAGCTTCCGCGACAAGAAAATTCTTGTTTACAAGTACAAGGCTAAGAAAGACTATCATCGTCTTATCGGACACAGACAGGAATACACAAATATTCGTGTAAAAAATATTCAGGGCTAATTTTAGCTTATGACAGCAGTAACCCTTTTTACCGGCAAAAACGGCGTGTTAAAAAAATGCAAAGCTAACGGACATGCTGATTTTTCCAAGAAAGGAAGCGACATAGTTTGTTCTGCGATTACAATATTGCTCAAAACGGCTATGCAGTTTCTTTCACGGAATAAAGATGTTACCTTAGAAGCTGACACATCTTCCCGCGGAAATCTCGCTTTTTGCGTGGAAGTAAAAAAAAGCGGTCTGGAGACAGAAAACTGCTTAAAATTTACGGCAGATTTTTTGAGAGTTGGTTTTAATTCGCTTTCAAAAGAATATTCAAAAAATATTAGTTTTGAAGAAATTGCCGAAGCGGGAAACTAAATTGAAAATTTGAGCGGAGGCTTACTATGGGACGCAGTAAAGGTGGTAGCGGCGCAAAAAATGGTCGCGATTCAAATCCAAAACACTTGGGCGTTAAAGTATATGGTGGACAGGCTGTAACAGCTGGTTCTATTATTATTAAACAGCGTGGAACAAAAATTTTTCCAGGAAACAATGTAAAAAAAGCTGGTGATGATTCTTTGTTTGCGACAGCTGACGGTGTGGTTATGTTTGACGAGCGCAACAACAGAAAATATGCGAATGTTGTTGTTGCGGAAGCAAAATAAACTTCAGTATAAAATGCTGTAAAGATTACGTTTAATAAAAAATGAACTTGATCAAGCCCGGATTTCAGTTTTCTGTATCCGGGTTTTTTAGTATTTATTGATTTTTACAATTTTTTGGGAGATGCACATGAATTTATTTGCTGACGAAGCCGTGATTGAATGTCAGGCTGGAAAGGGCGGAAATGGTTGTATTTCTTTCAGACGCGAAAAATATATTCCAAGAGGCGGTCCTAATGGCGGAGATGGCGGAGATGGCGGCAATGTAGTTTTTATCTGCAAAAGAAATGTGCGCACTCTTGCGAATATTCGCTATAAGCATTTTTTTAGGGCAAAGTCTGGTGGTGACGGTCAAGGCTGGAATAAGTACGGCCGTGATGGTGAAGATATAGAAATTGCTGTTCCGCCGGGGACTGCAATCAGGGATTATGAAACAAACGAGCTTTTAAAAGAATTTACCGTTGAATCAAGCGAAGAAAATTTTGTCGCCTGTCGCGGAGGAAATGGCGGCTGGGGAAATGTCCACTTTAAAACTCCTACAAACCAGGCTCCTCGCATTGCAAATAAAGGTCAGGAAGGTGAATATAAAAAACTTCGTTTGGAACTGAGCATTATGGCAGACATTGGACTTGTCGGTTTCCCAAATGCTGGAAAGTCAACGCTTTTGGATGCTTTTACAAATGCCAGGCCAAAAATTGCGCCTTATCCGTTTACGACAAAAATTCCGAATCTTGGAGTTTTACAGGCGAACGACGAACGCGATGTAATTATTGCGGATATTCCTGGAATTATCGAAGGCGCTTCTGACGGAAAAGGTCTTGGAATTCAATTCTTAAAGCACATAAGCCGTACAGCCGGGCTTCTTTTTATGATTGACTGTTCGGATGATTCTTGTTTTGGGGCTTACGAAACACTTTGCCGTGAGCTTGAAGGTTTCTCTTCTGATTTGCTCAAAAAACCGCATATTGTTCTCTGCAATAAAATCGACCTTGAAGGTGCAAAAGAACGCGCTTTAAAAATTGCAGAAACGATTAAAAAGACGGAAAAGGACACAAAAGTTCTTGCGGTTTCGGTTGCAGCCCGCCTTGGAATGAATGAAATTCGGTTTGCAATTCTTGATTTGGTTACAAAACTTGATGGCGCGCCGGAACAGTTCAATTCGGATGGAACTCGTATAAGTTCAGGTTCTTTTCTTACAAATAAAAAAGAAGGAACTAGCATAAATCCTGATTTTATGAGCACACGTTCGGTTGACGAAGATGCCGAAATTCAGTTTCCAGGAAGCGAAAATTGAAAATAGCTGTTCTTGGCGGAAGTTTTAATCCGGTTCACATAGGACACCTTGTTCTTGCCGACTGTGTTTGTCAGGAACTTGGATACGATAAGGTCCTGTTTGTTCCGTGTTTTTTGCCGCCGCACAAAGAAATGGCAGATGCCGCTCCAGCAGAACAACGCCTAAAAATGGTAGAGCTTGCTGTAAAAAGCGATTCGCGTTTTGAAGCGGAAGGTTACGAAATTCGAAAAAAAGGAATTTCTTATACTTGGGACACGGTTTGCTCGCTTGAAAAAAAATATGCAGGTCAGCTTACGGATAAAATCGGCTTGATTTTTGGTTTTGACTTGGCGTCTCATTTTGAAAACTGGAAAAATGCAGAACTTCTGGCCGAAAAATGCCAGCTAATTCTTGCCGTGCGCGAAAATGAGTTGAAAAAGGATGCTGGAACAAGCTGGAACAAGGCAATAGGCGAATTTAAAATTGAAAAAAACGGATTTTCTGTCAGTGATTTTAAGTTTCCGCATGTAAAACTGCACAATCCGCAGCTTGAAATTTCTTCTTCAGAAATCCGAGACTGCATTCAAAATGGCAAAGCTTGGCGTTATCTTGTAAGCGATGCCGTTTTTGAATATATTAAAAAACGAGGTTTGTATGGCTGTAAAAACGGTGGATCTGAATAATCCCGAAGAGCTCAGTCAGGTTATTTTAAAAATTGAGGACTATGTAAAAACAGTGGTTTCCGAATCAAGGTACGAGCATTCAGTGCGGACAGCCCAGACTGCCGAAAAAATGTGCGCTCTTTATGGATTGGAACCAAAAATCGGCTATTTGGCAGGAATTGCGCATGATATGTGCAAGGAATTTTCCACCGAAGAAGTTTTAAAGCTTGTTTCGGAAGACCAAAAACCTGTTTCTTTGCTTGAGCAGAACAGACCGGGGCTTTTGCATGGAAGGGCAGCGGCGGTTTTGATTCAGACAAAATTCGGAGTAAAAGACAGAAATGTCGTTTCTGCAATTGCAAATCACACTTTTGCGGCGGCAGGAAGTTCTGATTTGGGAAAAATACTTTTTGCGGCGGACAAAATTGAACCGGGGAGACCTCAGTCAACTGACGAATACCGCAAAAATCTTTTTTCAAAATCTTTGGACGAATTGACACTTTGCGTTTTAAAGGAAAATATCGACTATCTCGAAAAGCGCGGAAAAAAAGTTGCAAAGCCTTCTTACGAACTTAAGGCTGAGCTTGAAGCAAAATTAAAGCATTAAAACGTAAAATTTGTTCAAAAGACAAAATTGACTTTTTATGGGAGAAAAGAGATGAAATCAATGGGACACAGCAGCGGAGGAAATAAAGGCGGTCTTTTTCTTGTTTTGATTTTTGTTATTCTTGTTGCGGTGACGACATTTATAGCGTTTTCCCTAAAAGTTGATACTGTCGATGAAAGTTTGAAAAATGACAGCGTAATAAAAACTCTCATCGTTCTTGAAGACAAAAAACAGGTTCTTTTTTCGGACATTTTTATTTATTATCCGGTTTCAAAACGTGGAGCGTTGATAAACATTTTGGGAAACACTGGCGCGATTTTTAAAAGCCTTGGACGTGTAGACCGAATTGATGCAATTTACTCCGAAAAAGGAATTGACGTTTTTAAATCCGAAATTGAAAATCTGATCGGGCAGCCTGTTCCGTTTTATCTCGAAATGAGCCTTTCAAATTTCAGCGAACTTACTGATATGCTCGGCGGACTGAAAGTATTTGTTCCTGAGCCAGTCGATGTAAAAACAGACGACGGAGAGAGATGGCTTTTACCGAGCGGATCTGTAACTCTTGACGGAAGCAAAATCAATACTTATCTAACTTATTCAAAACCTGAAGAAACAGAAGCCGAAGTTGCGGATAGAAGACAGAACGTAATGCTTGCGTTTTTGAGCGCAATAAACCGCGATTCAAGAATTCTCCTCAACAAAAACAATTTTCCGTCTTATCAAAAGCGAATAGGTTCAAATTTAAGCGAAAAAGACTTGCATAAGTTTTTTTCAGAAATTTCAAATGTCGATTATGAACGCCTTATTCCTCAATCAATTACTGGCTCAAGGCGAATGGTCGATGGAAAAGAACTTTTGTTTCCTTTTTACGATGGTCAGCTCATAAAAGATGTTGTAAAACAGGCTTCAAATGCTCTTGTGGATTTGGAGGATATGTCTGTAAACCGCATTTACGTGCTGGAAATTCAAAACGGAACTTTGGTTCAGGGATTGGCACGAAATACGGCAGCCTTGCTAAAAAGCGCAGGCTATGATGTTTTGAGTACTTTGAATGCGGAACGCCAAGATATAGAAAAAACGCAGATTATAAATCACATAGGCAACGCAGATATTGCAAAAAACCTTGGCGATTTTATTCACTGCACAAACATAGTTGATGAAGAAATAAAACCGGACTCGGAAGACAACTATGATAACGGATACGAAACCAGTTCAAACGTCGATTTTACGATTATTCTTGGAAAAGACTTTGACGGACGCTACGTAAAAAATACTGGAGGAAAATAGAATGGAAGAAAAAACAGCAAAACAACAGGCGCTCGAACTTGCGCAGATTCTTGAAGACGGCAAAGCCGACGATGTTACTGTTATTGAAGTTACAAAACTCACAAGTTGCGCAGATTTCTTTGTAATTGCAACAATTCATAGTTCAGCACATTGGCAGGGACTTGCAAAGCAGATAAAAGACTACGTAAAGGCAAATGATATGCAAATTCATCTTACGCATACAAAAACAGCAGGCGGTGACGACTGGAACATAATCGACATTGGCTCAGTTCTTGTGCATCTTATGTCGGCAGATGCCCGCAATTTTTACGAGCTGGAAAAACTGTGGCACGCAGGAAACTTTATAAAAGGCTCTCAGTCAGAAAACGCATAAGTTTTTGAGAACTCGATTTTGGCTTGCCGGATTTTGTTTTTTTTTGTAAACAGAATTTGGCAAAAAAAAGGAGGCCGGAGAATATGTGTGTGTGACATATTTTCCTGCTTCCCGTTTTAACTTAAAATAACCTTAAAAGCGATTCTTACATTTCTTCAAAATCGTCATTAAAGCTATTGTCCATTGAGGAATCTTCGCCAAAAGCGTCATCTTCCTCCAGATCATCATCAAAAGACTCATCGTAAATATCGTCGTCTTCAAAATCGTTCAGAGAATCATCGTCGTAAATCGCAGAATCATCATAATCTGCCGAATCTTCGTCGTATTCGTCTGAGTACGAAAAGCCAGAGCCCGAAAATGAGTCAATGAAAGAGTCACTTGTGAACATTTTGCCTTCCCCCGCTCAACGCGTACCATATCATAAATTTTTACAGCCCAGTCAGTCAATTGAAATCTTTAGAAAATTTCTTTATTTTTTATGGGCGGTTCCTGCCTTCCTGCAGGCCACGCTTTCCGCAGTTCCGCTGCCGCTTCATTCCTGCGCTTTGCTCCGGAACGGCTGCGCCGCTGCTGCAATCGTTACCGCAAAATCATTTTTTTTAAACTTAATTGACGAGCCTAAAAAAAACGTATAAAATTAAGTTATGTCAGATATTCAAATTCTGGCTCCTGCAAAGGTGAATCTTGGCTTAAAGGTTCTTCCAAAGCGGGCAGACGGATTTCATAATATCGAAAGTATTTTTCAAACTGTCAGGTTGTACGACAAACTTACTGTTTCTGTACTGCCGGAAAAAAATACTTGCGCGGTTTTTGCGCCTGGTTTTAACGGCCTTCCTGCAGAAAATACGCTGACAAAAACATACAGCTCTTTTTGTTCCTTAACTGGCTGTTCTACTGGTGTAAAGGTTTTTTTGGAAAAGCACATTCCCAGTGGAGGCGGACTTGGTGGTGGTTCTTCGGATGCGGCTTACTTCTTAAAGGTTTTGGCAAAAATCAACAAAATTGATTTAAGCAGTGAACTTGCAGACAAGGTTGCTTCGCAGGTTGGAAGTGATGTTTTTTTCTTTCTTCATAGCGGAGAGGAACAGGACAAAAGTGGCTGTGCTGTCGTTACTGGTCGTGGAGAGTTTGTAAAGCAGATTTTACCGCGGAACGATTTGTTCTTTTTACTGGTTTTTCCTGGCGTTCATAGCTCTACAAAAGAGGCTTATTCGCTTGTTGATAAAACATATGAGGCGGGCAGTATTTTAGATTGTCCGAATCTGGCAGATTTAGAAACCATATATCGAAGCCCTGTCAAAGACTGGACTTTTGTAAACAGTTTTACTTCTGCGTTATTGCAAAAATACCCAAAAATAGGCCTTGCCTTGCGGGATGTAAAAAACAGTGGTGCTCTTTGGGCGGATATGTCTGGTTCTGGAGCAACAGTTTTCGGTGTTTTTGAAACAAAACAAAGTGCCGAAAATGCTTATTCATTGTTAAAAAAAAGTTGGTCAAACTGTGTAATTGCATAAAACCTTCTTTTTAATTATTTGCAACGGAGGAGTACTTATATGGAAGTATCAGAACTGCGTATTAGAAAAGTAACGGCCGAAGGCAAGCTTAAAGCTTATGTAACAGTAACCTTTGACGGTGTGTTTGTCGTTCATAATGTAAAAATTATCGAAGGCAAAACAGGTCTTTTTATTGCAATGCCAAGCCGAAGAACGGCAAACGGAGAATACAAGGATGTGGCACATCCAATCAGTCCTGAGTTCCGTGCGGCTTTGCAGGATAAAATCTTGGCCGAATACAATGCCGGACACGTAGTAGAAGAAGCCGGCGAAGGCGAAGATTAGTTTTTTTATAGTCAATTTTTTGGGACGTCGGCAAGCGGTAAGCCCCCGGCTTTTGGTGCCGGTATTCCACAGGTTCGAATCCTGTCGTCCCAGCAGATGATATAATCTGGATTTCAATGTTTTTTTTGGAATCCAGATTTTTTTTTGTCTAAAAATGGTTGAGGATTCGAAGCGGAGCGAGCGGCGTAAAAAATGCGAAGGCTTGGAGCGGTTTTTACGAAAGTTGCCAGGGAAGGCAGCTTAGCGAGCGTAGCCGGCATGAAAGAGAATGCAGAATGGTTTTGACTGGAGTTCCTGCAAAAGTATGATGTTTTGCGGCAAGGATGGGAACACCGCCGCGGAGGCGTTCCTGAGCGCAGCGCAGGAATGGAGGCAAAAGCCGGAAGTGTGGACAGCCTGGTTTTTGCCTGCAAAAAGCCGCCCGGCAAATTATATTGACTTTCTGGCCTGTTTTTGAGATACTTTCAGAACTGTCGGATATGTGTCCGATAAAAATTAAGAGGGGCTGGCAAAACTTTTATATAATTGTTTTGAAGACCGCTCAAAATTGAGGAGTTCTATAAAATGGAACAGTTTGTAGTTGAAGCATCTGTACGCAACGAGACAGGTAAAAAAGCAGCAAAAGCTCTTCGTGCAGCAGGAAAAATTCCGGCTGTTATTTATGACGAAGAAGGAAAAGCGACATCTGTTACTGTAGATTCAGTTCAGTTTAACAAAGTTTGGCGCAATATTACTGCCACAACTCTTGTTACTCTTAAGTTTGAAGGCAAAGATTACGATGCTTTTATCCGCGATACAGAATATGATATTATCACAGATTCAGTTCTTCACGCAGATTTCTTTGTTGTAAGCAACAAAAAGCCTGTAACACGTCAGTTCAAATTGCAGTACAAGGGAACTGCTGCCGGCGTTCTCAAGGGCGGATTTATGGTTAAGCATATTCCTGAAATCAAGGTTAAGGCTCTTCCAAAAGATCTTCCTGTTCGCGTTGTAATTGACGTTTCAAAAATCAACATTGGCGATGTTTTCCGTGTTAAAGACATTGACCTTGGTGACAAAGTTACAGTTCTTACTCCAGCAGAAGCTGAAGTAATTACAGTAGCTCCAGCACGCTAGTTTTTTTGCTTGATAAAAAAAGTCTTTCCGTTTGCAATAAAAATGGAAGGACTTTTTTTTTGATTTAAAAGACGATAAAATATAGTTATGAATTCGTCTTTAAAAAAAAGTTTTTGCGCTGTATTTTTTTGCCTCTCTTTTTTTTGTTCAACTTGCCTTTATGCTCAAGGACTTTCTGCCAGTGAAGCAAATAAAAAAACGGCTCTTCGTTATTTGAAGGTTGCTGAGCAGTATGCCGCTTCTAAAAACTGGACTGCCGCCGATTCGAGCGCAGAACTTGGTCTTGCCTTTGATGATTCTATTTCTGATCTTTGGTATATGCGTTCTGTTGCAAAGAGCGCCCAAAATGTTCCTAAATATCAAATTTTTCCTTTGATTGAAAAAGCCCTTGATTGTGAGCTTTGGGTCGATTACAACAAGGAAACTGCAAGAATCCTTTATGCCGACATTTTGTGCTCAACTAGAAAATTTGAGCAGGCTCTTGAAGTTTTGGATGGTGAGCAATTTTTATATTCAGCAGATGCCGAATTTATCCGTTCTAAAATTTTTTATAACCTTGGAACAGAAATGTTTCTTGAAAAAGCAAGAAATAAAATTGATTCTGCAAGAAGAATTTATCCTGATGATCTTCGGTTTCCAAAACTTTTTTTTGAGCACGAATATGCGCTTGGCGGCAGAAACGAAAAAAATTCAAAACTTGCCGACAGTTTTATAAATCTTCTTTACAAAAAAACTTCGCTTTCTGCGGAGCTTGAAATTTATCTTGCTGTTTTTTCCACTGGTGAAAGCAAAATCCGGCGGCTAAAATCATTTAACGCGAAGAATCAGCGTTCGCCTTTGTATTTAATCGCTTCTCTTGAAGAAGGCGTTGAACTTTTGCCGGAAGAAAAGGCCTTGGACTATTTTTATTCTTTTGCCGACAAAGAAATTGATTTTGCGGTTTTGCAGGAATTTGTTTCATCTCTAAAAAAAGAAGAATCCAGGCAGGAACTTGGTGAATATTTAAATCAATATTCTGGAACGATTTACAAAGATACTGACGGCGATTTGGATTTTAACCTTAAAATTGAATATTCGCGCGGCCGTCCTCAAAAAATCACATATGACGAAAATCAGGACGAAATGCCCGATTGGAGCGCTGTCTGCGATTTTGGAGAACCTGTAAAGCTTCATATTCCGGAAAAATCGATTGAAATTGAATACGGAAACTGGCCTGCTGTTGTCAGCGCCATTTACAAATGCGAAGACAGAAGCGAATATTCCTTCTTTCTTGTGCCGCAAACTCTTTTTTGGACGCCTTTTTCGATTGCCGCGGATGAAAATATAAAAAAACAGACTGGAACGGATTTTTTTATTCCTTTTGTTTTGGAAAAAGTTGAAAATGTTTCAGTTCAAAAACTGATCGATTCTTCTTCTAATTGTTCGATTCCTTGTTCTGAACGCGAAAATGCCGTAGTTGTCTTTAATCTTCTTGATGGAAAGCCAGTGTTTGCCCGTTATTACGAAAATCAAAAAATGTATGCGCAGATGCAGTTTAAAGATGGTATTCCAGAAACCCGCACGGTCGACATGGATAATGACGGTTTTTTTGAACTTACGGAAACTTACGGGGCTGAAATTCAAAATAACGAAAAAACTGAACTGGAAGACGGGCAGGTTAACTTTTTGGCAAAGGCCTTGAGTGCGCCTGTAAAGATGATTCAGATTGATATGAACGGCGACACAATTGCTGACTACACAGAAGAATACACCGGCGGAGAAGGAAAAATTTCTTTGTGGGATTTGGATGGAGACGGAAAGTGGGACGTTCGTTACGAAAAATGTCCAGCAGAAAAAGACGGTTCTTTGGTTGAAAAATCCACTTTTTACAGGCCTTGGTCTAAAGTTCCAGTTACTGTAATCATAAAAAATGGAAAACCTGCCGTCATTCTTGAAAGTGAAAAAAAATTGAATGTAATAAAAGATTCTGTTTCCGAAGTTTTCTGGATTGAAAATGCTGGTTCTAAAGGCGATGCGGAAAAAATTTTAAAAACATTTAACCAAAACGAAGACAAAAGTGTTTATATTATCGTAGAAAATGACTCAAAAAGAATGTTCGCCGTAAAAAACGGACTGTATATTTTTGCGCAAATTATACCGGATAATCCGAATTCTACAAAAGAACGAGGTTTGTCCGAAAAATAAAATTAGAAAAGATGAAGAAAATGAAGAAAAGTGAATTGAGAAAAAAAATTGTTGCGGCCCTTGGCTGTTCTTTGCTTTTAATATGCATAAACGGCTGTAAATCAACCGAACTTTCAGAAAGTTTTGAATTGCCAGATTACACAATTGAAGATGTAAAAAAAGAAGAAATAAAAAGAATTGAAGAAATTGGCGAAACTGACTGTGTTCAGGCCTATTGGCGCGCTTTTTTGCTAAAAGACCAGAAAACTCTCGAAAAATGTGAAGAAAACGTTTTTGCTGAATATAAAAAGGCTCTTGAAGAAAAAAAATGGCTGGAAGCTAGAAGGTTGTGTTATGCTTTGGAATATCTTGGCGGAGCACAAAACAAAAAACTTGAAAAAAATACCGATGAATTGGATTCTCTCTGCCTGGAAGCATTAAAATCTTTTGGTTCAGATAAAAATTCTGGAAAAAAAGTTTCAGAACTGATAAAAGGAACAGTAACTGTCTGGGTTGACAAGGGAATTAAAGTTGAAAACGGAATGGGGTACGCTGACCGTGTAATCGGTTCGGGATTTTTTATTTCTAAAGATGGATATATTGTAACAAACCATCACGTAATTGTGGATCTCGTAAATCCAAAATATGAAGGTTATGCGCGGTTATATGTAAAACTTGCCGAAGATTCAGAAACCCGTGTTCCAGCAAAAGTTGTTGGCTGGGACAGCAGCGTTGACCTTGCTGTGCTAAAAGCCGAAATTGACGCTCCTTATGTGTTTAATCTTGGTTCGAGCGGAAGTCTTGAGGTTGGCGATAAGGTTTATTGTATTGGTTCTCCGATTGGACTTGACCGCACTTTGACAAGCGGCATTGTAAGCGCGAACGACCGTTCTCTTTTTAGCGCAGGACCAGTTATGCAGATTGATGCTGCCATTAATTCAGGAAACAGCGGCGGACCTTGTGTTGACGAAAATGGAAATGTTCAGGCGATTGTTTTTGCAGGAATGCTTCAGTATTCTGGACTAAATTTTGCAATCCCTGTCGAGTACTTAATTTCGGAACTTCCTGTCTTGTTGAATGGCGGAAAATATGACCACAGCTGGCTAGAAGCGAACGGACGCACAAAAAGAGCTGGCGGCAGAGATTTGGGCGTTGAATTGAATTATGTAATGCCGGGTGGAAATGCGCACCGGGCAGGTCTAAAGGCTGGTGACTTGATTACTTCGATTGAAGACTCAAAAATAAAAAATCTTGAAGACTTGCAAAAAAAAATGCTTGGAATTTCTGCTGGATTTATAATCAAAGTGAAATATCTCCGGGGCGAAGATTCGGTAGAAAATGAAGTTAGAGTTTTTGTTTCTTCAAGGCCGTTAAACCCTGGCTATACTTTTTATAAAAATGATGTAATTTCAAGCTCTTTTACAGCAATTTTTGGCATGAAGCTCACTCCGCTTTCTGAGGGACGCAAAAAGTACCAGATTGAATCGGTCGTAAAAGGCTCGATTGCGGACGAATCTGGTTTTTCGGAAAACGATCCTGTCGAAGTAAAAAACATAAATTTTGATAAAGAAAATACAACTTTGTATACGGAAGTATATGCAAAAAATAGAAAAAAAGGATATTTAGATATAAGTGTAGGAATCGCGGCTCCGCTAGACAGTCCTAACTATTTCTAATAAAATTGGCACTCTATGACAGAAATGAAATATAAACGCAATTTTTGTATTGTTGCACATATTGACCACGGCAAATCAACTCTTTCTGACCGTCTTATTCAAAAATCAAAAATCATTGACGACCGTTTGATGACAAACCAAATTCTCGACAATATGGATATTGAGCGTGAACGCGGAATTACGATAAAAAGCCAGGCGGTTACAATTCCATATCATTCAAAAGACGGAAACGACTATGAGCTTAACTTTGTCGACACTCCTGGACATGTCGATTTTTCTTACGAAGTTTCCCGGGCGATTGCTTCCTGCGAAGGCGCTCTGATTTTGGTTGATGCTAGTCAGGGGGTTGAAAGTCAAACAATGTCCAACCTTTTTATGGCAATGGAGCACGATTTGACTATTGTTCCTGTCATAAACAAAATTGATCTTCCGTCTGCCGATATTCCTTCGGTAAAAAAACAGATTGAACACGACCTTGGGCTTGATCCGGAAGATGCGGTTTTGGTAAGTGCAAAAACTGGCGAAGGAATTGACAATTTAATGGAAGCCATTGTTTCTAAATTTCCTCCTCCGTCTGGCAATCCAGAAGGAAAAGCTCAGGCTCTTATTTTTGATTGCCATTATGATGAATATCGTGGAGTTATAATTCACATCCGCGTAAAAGAAGGCCGGATTAAAAAAGGCGATATAATCCGCTTTATGTCCAATGGTACTGACTATAAAGTTGAACAAATTGGAATTTTTAAAATAAATTATGAAGAAAAACCATATCTTGAAGCAGGTGATGTCGGCTATATTATTGCAGGATGTAAAACTGTAAGCGATGTCCGCGTTGGCGATACTGTAACTCTTGCAGATAATCCGGCGGATAGGCCTTTGCCAGGATTTAAAGAAGTTAAGCCTGTTGTATTTTCTTCTATTTATCCGATGGATTCTAATGATTACGAAGAACTTAAAGACAGCATGGAAAAATTAAAGCTCAACGATGCGAGCCTTACTTACGACAAAGACAATTCCATTGCTCTTGGAAACGGTTTTAGATGCGGCTTCCTCGGTCTTTTGCATCTTGAAATTATTCAGGAACGTCTTGAACGCGATTATGATCAGGCAGTTATTTTTACATCACCTTCAGTAGAATATAATTGTACTCTTACGAACGGCACGGAAATAGTTGTTGACAATCCGACTGAATTCCCGGAAACAAAAATAAAAGAAGCGAGAGAACCTTACATCAGAGCTTCAATTATCACTCCGTCAGAATTTATCGGTTCAATTATGAATCTTTGCACTGAAAAACGCGGAATTCAAAAAAATATGACTTATCTTGACGAAAAACGCGTTGAGTTGATTTACGAAATGCCGCTTTCTGAAGTGCTTTTTGACTTTTATGACAGGCTCAAAAGTTACAGCCGCGGGTACGCAAGTTTTGACTACGAAGTAATTGAATATCGTCCGACAGACCTTGTAAAAGTTGATATTTTGATAAATTCAAAGCCTGTGGATGCCCTGTCTTTCCTTGCTTATCGCCCTGGCGCCGTTGCCCGTGCAAAAAAAGTGTGCGAACGCTTAAAAGACGAAATCTCTCGCCAGCAGTTTAAAATTGCTATTCAAGGAGCAATCGGAAGTCAGATTATTGCCCGTGAAACTGTAAATCCTGTGCGAAAAGATGTTCTTGCCAAGTGTTACGGCGGCGACATTACACGAAAACGCAAGCTTCTCGAAAAACAGAAAGAAGGTAAAAAACGCATGAAGATGGTTGGAAACGTTGAGCTTCCACAGAGCGCGTTCCTTGCTGTTCTAAAAGAAAAAGAAGACTAGTTTTTTATAGGTTTTCAAAGTTTTTTAGAAAAAAGTCGATTTCGTTGCTGATTCTTTTTAAAAAACTCAAATTGCCGGCTTCAAACCTGTATCCATCTGGAAAGTGCAGATAAAGATATTCTCTTTTTGATAGAAGATTTTCTATTTCAGCGCGCAGGTTTGGTGTTGGAGCCGGAGCTGCTTTTTCGCCTTTTGAAAGCAACTCTTTTATTCTCAAAAGCGCATTTTTTTCTTCTAAAAGATATGTTTTTGTTTTGATTTTGATGTCGGAGCTTGAGCTGTTTTTTTTGTTCTGCTCGTACAGAGCGTCAAATTCGCCTTCTTTTTTTTGACCGAGCGGCTGGCAGAAGTTTTCGATTTGTTCTGTGGTCACAGACGGAAGGCTTAAATTTAAGCCGGAAAATCCTGCATCATAGAGTTTTTTTGAATCCTTAAAATAATTTACAAATAGCGCAGCGTAGTTTTTTAGCGCGGTGTCCGTTATTACGGTTCCGTTTTTTCCTGGAACAGTTTTTGCGTCTGCCTTAAAAGCGGCATCGTAGTTTTCGACAGGCTTAAAGCGGTTTGAAGAAATAAGTCTTGCCGTGTGGGCAGGAGCGCCTCTTGCGTGTGTAAAGCCAAGACTGTACGAAAAATCGAGTCCTGTAACAAAAACCGGCACATTTGAATCAAATCGCATAAAAAGTGCAAGATAGACCGCCGTAAGTCCAACTGAACCGAGCGGTGGAATTTTTGCAGGAAGAATGCCCTTTGATTCCGCGCTTTTTAAAAATTCACTTTCCGAAAATTCCGAATAAAAATACAGATGCCGCCCCTTTGTATGGCGGAGAACTGCCGGTCTTGAGGCCAAATCGCTTATTATTGCAGCCTTTGTCTTATTTGCTCCGATATATGCTTTTTCGATTGCAAGCTGGGATTCGACTGCAATTATAAAGTCTGGCTGAATTTTGTGTTTTAAAAGAACTGGAAGCGCAGCATCAACCGCAAGAACAGTGCATTTTTGCAGTGTTTTTTTTGAAACGCTTAATAGAAAAGTTTCTGTGCTTTCGCCGGCTCCAAAGACAATAAACGGTCTTAAAAAAAATGGCGAGCAATGAGGAATGCTTTGCTCTGCGGGAATTTCTCTTAGATTTCTAAAGAAATTTTTACAAAAAAGCCTGCCCATTTTTACGAGAGTGATCCGATTTTTCCAAAAGGAAGCAATAAAATTTTGAGAAAAAAGCGCGGTCTGCGAATATAATGTTTTGTAAAAAAAAGTTCCTCCGCTCATTTCAATCGAAACCGTCCGCCTAAAATGCGGCAGAGTTTTTATAAGCGCTTCTATTTTTGAAGGCGAGGTTAGCAAAATTTTTTTAGAATCCTGATGACAGCTTTTTTTTATTTCGTTTAATTTTTTTTCTGCCAGTTCAAACAGTTTTTTGTCCGCTTCTATTCCGAGAATAAGCGAATCTTTTGGAATCTTAGTCAAAAGCTCTTTTAAGCCGTACCACAGGCATGGAGAAAAGCAAAGAATGAGCGTTTGTGGCAGAATATCCAGATTAGCTACGGTCTGCTCAATTGCCTTTTGAGGAGAGTATTTTGAGTAAAGAAATCTGTTCTTGTATAAAACAGAAAAGCCCTGACCGGCTTTTACCAGACAGGGCTTTTCAGTTTCAATCATACCGGATTGCAAATTGTTCAATTTTATTTAGTTTTTCATCATTTTTGTAAAGAAAACATTTGCAACATCATTCTTTACTTTGTCGCTAGAAAGCAGCGCCATCTGGAGCGAATAAGAATCGATAGAAGTAACTGCGCCCGCAATTTCTTCTTTTTTCGAATCTGTCAAATTGTCTTTCTGAGTACCAGCAGCTTTTATCACAAGAATTGAATCTCCTGCAACAACCGGTTCAGAAATATCCCCGTTTTTGAGGGCAAATGCCTTTTTCAAAAGATTCTCGTTTGTAGAAGCACCGGAAATTGAAGTAAATTCTTCTGGAAGAGAGCCGAGCATTGAGTCGTTTGCGTAGTTGAGCGCAAAAGCTGGAACTTTTACAAATTTTGCACCATTAGACTTGCCGGCTGCTTCAAAACCTTTCTTTTCAGCGTCGGAAGCAACAGCCTTTGCTTTTTCGATAAAATAGCTTTCGATTAAAGAAGTTTCGTTTTCGTTGATGTAAGAGCGAACTGCAGCAATAACGGTTGAATCTGCAAAGTCCGGTTCAGTTTTAATCAAATCGTTATGGAAAATCGAATATCCGGCAGAAGTTTCGATAACTCCGCTGGTCTGGTTCAATTCGAGGGCAAAAATCGCCTTTCCGTCGTCTTTTTTTGTAACAATATTCTGAATCTGATAACCATAATTTGAAGAAAGTTTTCCGTCTGCTCCAGAATATGCCTTGTCAGAATATTCAGATACAGCATCAGAAAATGTGATTTCTTCTTTTGTGAGCTGGTTCAAGATTGATTTTGCCTTTGACTGGTCTTTTACTGTGATTACAGAAAAATTGTATTTTGTGAATTTGTCTTTATTTTCTGCGCCAAAAGCTTTTATCTGAGATTCTGGATAATCTTTTTTGTCAAAAACTGCAAGGTCAAAAGAACGTTTTTCTGAAGCCATTTTTTCAAAAAATTCTTTTTCTGCGTCAGAAGATTTTAAGCCGTAAAGAGTATGGCCTGCATATTTAGATTGAGTTCCCAAATAGTCTTCGCCGCATCTGTTCCAGATTAAGCCGCGTGTAAGATCCTGCTGCAGCCTGCTTTTGTCATCTGCGCTGTAGCTGTTATAGATTTCTGGAGAATAGTTGCCTTTTTCATCGGTAAAATACTGGTACATCTGGCGAGCCACGCTTTCTTTTGAAGGTTCCCAGCCTGATTTTTTTACGTTGTCTGCATAAGCGATAGCCTGGACAGCCGAAACAAAAGCGTAATTATAAATTGTGTAGTAGTCAGAATCTTTTAAATCAACTCCCTGTCTTCTGTACATTTCGGTGTAATTTGCAACAGCATTTGCAAATTCGCTTCCCTCTTTGTATTCAATTTTTTTGTTTCCGTATTTTCCAAAAACGAGAGGAGCCTGGCCTGCTCCTTCTGCCATTGCTGGAATAAAAATAAAAGTGATGGCAGATAAAATCAAAATGATTATAGAGCCAATGAAAAGCATTGTTTTTTTCATGATAAAAACGTCCTTTTTTTACTATTTTTTCGAGTATTTAAAAAAGCCTTGCTCAAAAAAACATAAACTTTTTTAAAAAACAGTAACTTAATTTTATCATTCAGAGCGTGGTGCTGTCAATTGACGGTTTTTTCTTTCTTATATACGTATGTGCCCGATAATGACAGTAAAATTTAAAACTCGAAATTGAACCTGCTTATTTTTTTAATAAACGACCATCCTGTAGCAGCCCCGGCTTGAGCGGAAAATTTTTATTTTTGTTGCGGAATCAGTTTCAATCTGGTTTTTTAATCTTGAAATATATGAGTAGACAGACGATTTATGGTCAAAAAAATCCTTTTTGTTTCTAAACAGAACTTTTTCTAGTTCGGACAAGCTCATGTCTTTTGTCCTGTTTTTGTACATATATTCAAAAAGCTGAAAAAGAGCAGGCGAAAGATTGTTCCTGAACCTAAAATCAAGAAGGTTAATTTCGCGCTGAGTTTCGCTGCCTCTAAGTTTTTCCCATCCGACCGGAATTGCCGGCTGCAAAAGCGAAATATGCCGTTTTACGCTCGGATCGCAGATTATTTCGTTTAATTTTTTGAGCGTCGAAATGCAGTTTTGCGGAAAATTAAACTGGTAATAAAGCTCATTTTGGCTTATCCAGTGGTTTACCCGTTCGTCGTCTGGGGAAGAAGGGTCATTGTAATAAATTATGGGAATTTTTTTCCCCATTTCAAAAATCGATTCAAAAAGATTAAAGCAGCAGCCGCTTATAAGAGTAAAATCGCAGACAATCATATCAATCTGACAGTTAAAATCCTGAATGTTCTTGTACAGCAAGCTCCAGTCGTCCTGCAGATAGCAACGGCAGCCAGAATTCTCAAGCCTTTCCATAATAAGGCGGCAAACATTCTTTTCACGAGTCAAAAAGCAGATTTCCATAGACAACCTCTCCAAAATTGTCTTACCAGTCTTTAAGATTTTCGACTTTTTCAAAAAAAACTGAAGAATTTTTTATTTATAATGGGGCGCACAACTTTCCTAAAAAAAACACTTGTCGGTTATGCAAATTTTTTTTGTAAAAACGGCTGTCCGCGGCTACAGCGTCTTACGCGCTTCCGGTGTTTGCACACACACGCTTCTTCCGCGTGTCCGCTGCCATCCGGCGCCAAATAAAAAAATGCAAAAAAAAATCTGCCAGGACGACAGATTTTTTAATATCGGGTATGGCGGATTCGAACCGCCGACCCCTAACTCCCGAAGCTAGTGCGCTACCAGCTGCGCTAATACCCGATTTTTTTAATTTTAATAAAAAAACCTTCCTCACCGAGGAAGGTTTTTGACGCGAGCAGCGGGGCTCGAACCCGCGATCTCCGGCGTGACAGGCCAGCGCGATAACCAACTTCGCTATGCCCGCGTGATGTATTTATATTAGCAAAACGAATTATTTACGTCAATAGCATTTTTTAAAATTTTTTAATTTTTTTTGTTTTTTTTTCAAAAGACAAAAAAATCCACGATCGTAAAACTTTTTGCTTGTTTTGACCGTGGATTGATTTTGACTATTTTATTCTTTTTTCAATAAAATCCATCTTTAGATTTTTCATTGCTTCTGTCAGGCTTACTTTGTAAATATGCGGATTTAAAATACGCTTGTAAGAAGCATCCAGAGTTTCGAGCTGCTGCTGTGCTGTTTCGTGTGCAAGACGGATTACTTTTCCAGCAGGCTGTTTTTCTTCAATCCTGTTGCCGTTTTCTACAACTTTGTGCAAAAGAGCCTCAGTTTTTGCCGCCTTAAATGTAAACTGGCGGTAGTCAATCATCGGATGGTAGTAGCGGTATTCTTTTCCTGCTTCGATTTTTTCGTCTTCAGTTGCAATTATGTCGGCCTTTGCATTGCCTTCGTCATCATACAGACGGTATACATTTTTTATTCCAGGATTTGTGTTTTTTTCAGGATTGTCTGAAAATTTCATTGCAGGAATATTCTTGCCGGAGGTCTTGTCAAATCTTGCCGCCAGCTTGTAAACGCCTGTAAAGCTGGCCTCGTTTCCTCCAGTCACCATGTGGGTTCCAACGCCCCAGCTGTTGATTGGTGTGTTTTGCTGAACAAGAGTCTCGACAATTTCTTCTGTAAGCTCGTTTGAAACTGTGATTGTTGCCTGCGGAAATCCTGCCTTGTCCAGTTCTTTGCGGACTTCTGCCGTAAGATAGGAAATATCTCCAGAATCAAGCCTGACGCCGAAGTTGTAGCCTTTCTCTACGAGCTTTGCCCCTGCTTTGATTGCATTTTTTATGCCGGAGCGGAGAGTGTCGTAGGTGTCGATTAAGAAAATTGCCTTTTGAGGATAGAGCTTTGCGTACGCTTCGAACGCTTCAAGTTCAGAAGGGAAGGCCATAATCCAGGAATGAGCCATTGTTCCCATTACCGGAATATCGTAGAGTTTTCCTGCCAGAGTGTTTGAAGTTCCGGCTGCTCCGCCGATAAAACTTGCGCGCGTTGCGCTCATTCCGCCGTCTGGTCCTTGTGCGCGTCTTAAGCCAAATTCCATTATTGAGCCTTTTTTGCTTGCAAGCCAGATTCTTGCTGTTTTTGTCGCAATAAGGCTCTGGAAATTTATGTGGTTCAAAACCAAAGCCTCGACAATCTGCGCTTCAATCAGTTTTGCGTGGATTCTGACAATCGGCTCCTGAGGAAATATAACCGAGCCTTCTCTAAAAGCGTAAACGTCGCCTCTAAAACGGAAAGTTTTCAGGTATTCGAGAAAACCCGGCTCAAAAATCTTCTGTTGCCTTAAAAATTCAATATCGCTTGGACTAAAAGTAAAATCTGTGATTGCGTCTAAAAGCGTATCAAGACCGGCAAAAATTGAAAAACCGCCGTTAAATGGCTGTCTTCTGAAAAACATGTCAAAAACAACATCCTGATTCATGTCGTTTTTCCAGTAGCCTTGGGCCATTGTCAATTCATAAAAGTCGGTGAAGAGAGCACTGTTTATGGTGCTGTTTTCGATTTTTTCGTTCATTTTAATCTCCTATAAAAAGTCAAGATT